>JAJRTE010000297.1 GCA_024278455.1 Myxococcota bacterium | reverse complement strand
TTGTCGACCAGGCCGTCACAATCGTAGTCGTTTCCGTCGCACCCCTCGGCTGCGCCGGGATTGAACGAACTGTCGGCGTCGTCGCAGTCTCCGCCGGAGGAGACGTAGTTGGCAGCGGGGGCCGAGCAGGCTTCGACGCCGGACTGGTCGTCCCCGTAGCCGTCTCCGTCGTAATCGAGGTACCAGGCCGAGAGGAGCCCCTCGTCGATGGTCCCGTCACAGTTGTTGTCCTTGCCGTCACAGACCTCGGTCGCCCCATCGTGGACGGTCGGGTCCAGATCGTCGCAGTCGCCGGCAACTTCGATGTAGCCGTCGGGTGTCGTGCAGGCCAGCACGGTCTTGTCGTTGCTTCCGTAGCCATCTTCGTCCGCGTCCCGGTGGAACGTGGTGCGGGCCCCCTCGTCGATCTGACCGTCGCAGTTGTTCTCGCGACCGTCGCAAGCCTCGTCGGCCCCGGCGAACGTGGAGCTGTCGTTGTCGTTGCAATCGCCCTCGAGTTCGGTCTGGCCGTCGCCGTCATCGTCGTAGGCCCGGGTACCTTCATCGATTGTCCCGTCGCAGTCGTTGTCGCGGCCGTCGCCTTCTCCCGTGCCGTCGGGGTCTTCCGGAGCGGTGGGAAAGACGGTGGCGATGGCGTCGTTGCAGTCGCCCTGGGCCTCGCTGAAACCGTCGCCGTCGTCGTCGAAGGCTTCTGTTCCCTCGTCGATGGTCCCGTCGCAGTCGTTGTCCTTGCCGTCGCCTTGTCCCAGGCCGCCCGGGTCTTCCGAGGCACCGGGGAAGACCGAAGGGTCCAGGTCGTCGCAATCCCCGTCCGAAGGCGCGAACCCGTCTCCGTCGCGGTCGACCACCTCGCAGCTCAGGTCCTGCCCGTTGCAATCCTGGTCGATCCCGTCTTCGCATTGGGACACGCTTTCGTCCGCACCGGGGTAGGCGGTGGCATTGCCGTCGTTGCAGTCTGTGCCGTCCAGCACATGTCCAGGCGGGACCTCGCAGCCCGTGTCTTCAGTGTTCGGGTTGCCGAACCCATCACCGTCCCCGTCGAAGTAGAAGGTCAGGGCCACCCCTTCGTCGATCTGGCCGTTGCAGTTGTCATCGGAGCCGTTGCAGGTTTCCTCCGCCCCGGTGAAGATCTCTGCCGACGCGTCGTCGCAATCGCCGTCGATCTCGGACTGGCCGTCCCCGTCGTCGTCGTAGGCGCTGGTCCCGTCGTCGACGATGCCGTTGCAATCGTTGTCCTTGTCATCGGGCGTGGAAGGCTCGACAGCTCCGGGGAAGACGCCGGCGTCCCCGTCGTCGCAGTCTCCTTGCAACTCGGTAAACCCGTCCGCGTCGTCGTCGAATGCCGTCGTGCCCTCGTCGGTGTCGCCATCGCAGTCGTTGTCCTTGCCATCGCCATCGTTCTCGCCGGCGGGGTCCTCCTCCGCGCCTGGGTACACGCTGTCGTCTTCGTCATCGCAATCGCCGTCGACGGGCGAATAGCCGTCGCCGTCCCGGTCCGAGGTGTCGCAGCTCAGGTCCTGCCCGTTGCAGTCCTGGTCGATGCCGTCCTCGCACTGGGAGGCCAGTTCGACGGTTCCAGGATTGGAGCCCGGGTTGCCGTCGTTGCAGTCATCGGCGTTGTCCACGTACCCGGGGGCGATGTCGCAGCCAGTCCCGGCGATGTTGGGGTTGCCGTAGCCGTCGCCGTCGGCGTCGAGGTAGAAGGTCTGCTGGACTCCTTCGTCGACTTCGCCGTTGCAGTTGTCGTCGATACCGTTGCAGACCTCTCCGACGAGGGGAAACACCTGGGCATCCGTATCGTCGCAATCTCCCTGGGCCTCGGAGAAGCCATCCTGGTCGTCGTCGTAGGCTCGAGTCCCTTCATCGATGGTGCCGTCGCAGTCGTTGTCCCGCCCGTCCCCTGCGCCGTCGCCGTCGGGATCCTCGGGAGCCCCCGGATAGATGGAAGCGTCGCCGTCGTTGCAGTCGCCTTCGGCCGGAGACACGCCGTCGCCGTCTTGATCCGACGTGTCGCAGCTCAGATCCTCCCCATCGCAGTCCTGGTCGATGCCGTCATCGCATTGCGAGGAGAGTTCGATCGCCCCCGGATGGGACCCGGGGTTGCCGTCGTTGCAGTCCTCCCCGTTGTCGACGTAGCCCGGGGGAACAGCGCAGGCTTCGGTGGTGACGAGAGGATTGCCGTAGCCGTCGTTGTCGGCGTCGAGATGGAACGTCGTCTGTACGCCTTCGTCGATCTCCTGGTCGCAATCGTTGTCGGCCCCGTCGCAGGTTTCTTCTGCACCGGGGTAGCTCGACGCATCCGTGTCGTCGCAGTCGCCGCTCGAGGTAGAAAACCCGTCCCCATCCTCGTCTGGGGGGGGAGTGGGCGTTTCGTCCACCGTGATGTCCGGCGTGTTGGACGGTGCCGTGAAGACGTCATCGTCGCTGCTCCCCGAGCAACCTCCGAAGGCGACAATCGCGAAAAGGCCACAAAACAGCCAAGGTAGCTTCCGTTCCTGGTACAACATCGTCATCGCTCCTCCATCAGCACCACGTCGCCATGTCAGGCGCGCTCCGCTCTGTTCAACTGCCACTCCCACGGCGGTGGGACCTCGTTGGTGTCCCTGCCTGGATCCTACACCATCGGGGCCCAACTCGCTCGTTCTTTCCAACGCGATTTGCCGGGGAGACCTCCGCGAATGGGTCCCTACTCCTGGCCCGCAACGAGGACCTGGGAAGCGCTGCGGCCCAGGTCTACATCGTCGTACCGCGAGAAACCCACGATCCCGGCGAGACCGTTACGCTGTGGAGCGGCGCGGAGGTTCCCCAGGTGCCGGTCACCTACGGCTATGTCGCCACAGCGGTGTTCGACATGGACTACACCAGCAGCAGTGCGTTGACGGCAGCGCGAACGGCCAGGCGTCTCCGGTTGTCCCTGTTGCGCCAGGGTGGAGCCCGTTGTTTTTCCTGCATTCCGGGACGGTGGGTTTTCGGCGATCCCGGGCGCCGGTACTCCAGTAGCCCGGGAGCGACGGCGTTCCAACACGACGTGGGACCGGCCCTTCTCCCGCCGAGACCTTTTTCGGCTGCCGGCGGAGGTTGCGGCACTGCCCATTTCGGGCTAACCTCTATCAATCGTACATTGCCCCGGCCGGTCCAACGGGCCGGCGAACCAACCGTGCCGGCAGGCAGGAGATGACATTGACCGCACCCGACCCACTGCTCGAGACCCTGCGAGGCTCGTTCGGGCTGGAAGATTTTCGGGAAGGCCAGCGCGAGATCATCGAGGCGGTTCTCGATGGCCGGGATGTGATCGCGGTGATGCCTACCGGGGGCGGCAAGTCGCTCTGCTACCAGTTGCCCGCGCTCCTCCTGCCTGGCATGACGATCGTCATCAGCCCGCTCATCGCGCTGATGAAGGACCAGGTGGAGGCCCTTGAAGCCAGGCATCTGCCCGCGGCCTACATCAACTCGACGCTGGACGCCGAAGAGCAGCAGCGCCGTATCGCCCAGGCCGCCGCGGGCCGAATCCGGCTCCTGTACGTGGCCCCGGAACGGTTTCGCTCCCCCCAGTTCGTCCGTGCCATCTCCGGGATCGATACCAGCTTGTTCGCGGTGGATGAAGCCCACTGCCTTTCCCAGTGGGGCCACGACTTCCGCCCCGACTACCTCAAGCTGGGCAAGGCCATTGCCGCCGTGGGGAGACCTCCGGTGGCAGCGTTCACCGCCACCGCCACCCGGGAGGTGCGCGCGGACATCGCCCGCAACCTCCAGATGGACGACCCGGTCACGTTCTTCGCCGGCGTGGACCGCCCCAACCTCCACCTGTCGTTCACCTACCTCTCGAGCAAGGGGGGGAAAGAGAAGAAGCTCCGGAAACTGGTGGAGACCATCCGGGGCCGGGCCGGCGCGACAGGAATCGTGTATGCCTCCACGCGGAAGAACGTGGGGCTGATCCACGAGCGTCTCGTATCGGAAGGCATTTCCGCCTTGCCTTACCACGCCGGCCTGGACGACGGCTCGAGGAACACCGCCCAGGAAGCGTTCATGAGCGGGGCGATCGAGACCATCGTCGCCACCAATGCCTTTGGCATGGGCGTGGACAAGCCCGACATCCGGTACGTGGTCCACTTCGACATCCCCGGTTCCGTGGAGGCCTACTACCAGGAGATCGGGCGCGCCGGCCGCGACGGCGACGCTGCCCTGTGCCAGACCCTGTTTTGCTACTCGGACCGCTATATCCAGGAATTCTTCCAGCGAGGCTCGAACCCGCCACGGGCGACTATCGAAGCCGTCCACCGCGTGCTGTGCGAACAGCAGCGGGACAACGACGTGATCGAGCTGACCGCCGCGGAGATCAGGCAGCTCGTCCCCGATGCGGACAACGAAATGGCCATCTCGACCAGCCTCAAGATTCTCGAGCGTGCGGGCGTGATCGCTCGAGGTTACCGCGGCGAGGGCCCGGCGATGGTCCGGTTCCTCCATCCGCGCGACACCTTGCTGTCTCGACTGGGACGGGCGCCCGTCCAGCAAGCCGTCGCCGCCGCGTTGCCCTCCATTGCCTCCGGAGACCTCGATCGCGGTGCCCAGGTCGACCTCGGCGCCCTGGCCTACGAGGCCGGAATCGGTCGCCAGCACGTCGCCAGGGTCCTTGCCGACCTCAAGCGGGCCGGCCACATCGACTACCAACCTCCGTTTCGCGGGCGAAGCACTCGAGTCATCATCCAGGACCCAGACCTCCCCATCGACTGGGCCATTCTCGAGGAGAAATCCCGCCGCGACCTGCTCAAGATCGACATGATGATCGAATTCGCCCGTACCGAGGCCTGCCGGAAGTGGTTCCTGCGGCGATACTTCATGGGTGACGGCGGACCCGGGTTCTGTGGCGCGTGCGACAGGTGCGCTGGCCGGACCCGGGCGGAGGCCGACGCCGCGGCGGAATCAGCCAGCCGTCGCTGGCGGCTGATCGAGACCGATGGGGAGGACCAGGGGGGCGAGAGTCAGAAGATCCAGGCCGGCGAACCGGCTGCGACCGGCCTCGGCACCGCGATCGACGGCGCACCAGGCCCCTTGTCCGGCATCCAGGCCGGCCCCCGCCCGCTCGAGGGCGACGCGCTCCTCCTCGTCCGCAAGGCTCTGGCCTGCGTCGCCAGGATGAACGGGAGGTTCGGGAGGACGCGCGTGGCACAGGTGCTCAAGGGGTCTCGAGACAAGGAGGTGCTCCGGTGGCAGCTCGACCAGCTCTCGACCTACGGCCTGCTCGCCGACCTGCGGCTCGACGACATCATCGCCATCCTGGACGCCCTGCTCAACGCCGGACTCCTCGCCGCGACGACCGTGGACGAAGCTGCCACGCACCGGGTCGCCGTGGTCGAGCTGACGCCTCGAGGCCGCGAGGTCATGCTCGGCAAGGCCACGGTGGCGCTGGATCTCCCCGAGAGCGCGCTGCCCGCGGAGCGAGGTCCGGAGAGGTCTCGAGGCGACTCCTCGAGAAGACGCCGGCGATCGAGGCGGGAGCAAGACGCCGCCCAACCTCCCTCTCTGGCCAGCGCCTTCTCCGTCCCGGGCCGCCCTTCACAGCAGGACGGCACGCCCGTCCAGGATGAACTCTACGACGCCATCGTCCGGTGGCGGGCGGCTCGAGCGGCTCAGCTCAAGCTGCCCCCGTACATCATCCTGGACAACGAGACGGCCCGCGCGATTGCTCGAGCGCGACCCGAATCGATGGAGGAACTGGAGGCGATCAAGGGCATGGGTCCCAAACGGTGCACCTCCCATGGTCGCGAGCTGATTCGAATCGTGAAGAGGAGTTCATGATGCATGCCGTCAACCTGGTAGCGTTGCTCCTGGTCGCCGGACCGGGGCTCCCGGTCAACACCGGCGGGAGCGAGAGCGCGACCGTGCAGCCGGTGCCCGAACCGGCGCTTCGTTCTGAACCTTCAGGCGCGCCCGGGGACACCTCCTCGAGCCGGGACGAACGGTTCGCCACGTTCTACGCCAGCTTCGAAGACGCCACCATGCGCATCGACTACTACCACACGGGGGATGCCTCGAGAGAGTTCATCGCCCTGGACCGCATCTACCGGCAGGGTGCGTGGGCCGGGAGTCGGGTGCACCTCGTCGACACGTTCGATAACGGCCGGTACTATGCCGAACTCCACGATCCGGAAACGGGAGACCTGCTCTTCTCCAAGGGGTTCGACAGCTACTTCGGCGAGTACCGGACTACCGAGGCGGCGTCCGATGGGCGCAAGCGCACCTACCACGAAAGCGTCCTCGTCCCGTTTCCTCGAGGCCCGGTATCGTTCGTGCTGAAGGCTCGGGACGATCGCAACCGTCTCGTGCCTATTCACGAGGAGGTCATCGACCCATCCTCCTACACCATCGTGACCGGTCCTCCCCCTGGCGACGTGGAGGTCGTGGACGTCCTGGTGAACGGCGACCCGCACGGGAAGGTGGACATCGCCATCCTCGCGGAAGGGTACACGAAGGAGGAGCGAGAGAAGTTCCTCGAGGACCTCTCGCGATTCTCCCACATCTTTTTCTCCCAGGAGCCCTACGTGCGCCTGAAGGAGGACTTCAACGTCCGTGGCCTGTTCGTGGCGTCCGAGGAATCCGGGTGCGACGAACCTCGTCGCGGGAAGTATCGTCACACCGCCCTGGGGGTGACCTTCGACTCCCTGGGGCTCGAGCGGTACCTGTTGACCGAGGACAACCGCGCCCTGCGCGACGTGGCCGCCCATGCGCCCTACGACGCCCTCTATGTCATGGTCAACCACGACCGGTATGGTGGCGGCGGGATCTACAACCTCTACTGCACGTTCACCACGGACAACCAGTGGCACGAGTACCTTTTCGTTCACGAATTCGGACACGCTTTCGCCGGCCTCGCCGACGAATACTATACCTCAAACGTCGCCTACGAGACGTTCTACGCCAAAGACGTCGAGCCGACCGAGCCCAACATCACAGCGTTGCTCGATCCGGCCCACCTGAAGTGGGGGGACCTGGTCTCACCGGGCACGGAAATCCCGACCCCGTGGGAGAAGGATGGCTTCGACGCCCTATCCTCGAGCTACCAGGCCGCGAGGGAGGAGATCAACGAGGAACTCGCGAAGCTCGAGAGAGAACACGCGCCACGGAAAGAGAGGGAGGCACTCGAGAAGCGTTCGGACAAGCTCTCCCGCAAGAACGCCAGGGAGTTGCGGCGGTACCTGCGCAAGAGCGCCTACCGGGACGTCGTGGGCGCGTTCGAAGGGGCAGGATATGCCTCCGAAGGGCTCTATCGCCCCATGATCGATTGCGTCATGTTCACTCGAGGCGTCAAGCCGTTCTGCGCGGTGTGCGAGCAGGCGCTGTCTCGAGTCGTCTCCCACTACCTCGAGTAGGCGGGCGGCTTTGCTCGCCGGCGGTCTGTTCGTGCCGGGGTGGCGTTCTCGAGGGAGGACGGCTCCTGCCTGGGAGGATGCGTCGTCAGCGGAGAGGATCGAGGCATTTCTCGCCCCGGCGTCTCATCGATCCCCGCTCCCCGGCGAGGAGGGACGGCGGGCCTGCCCGGGGGAGACCGGTTCTCCCGGTATGTTCCGGGGAATCGCTGCACCAGGCTCTCCGCAACGGCCATTCCCATGGCCGCACTCAGCTTCTTGCGCCCCGACGGGGTCACGTGCACCTGGTCGACAAATCCGCCGGGGACAATCCCTCGATCCGCAGCGGTCCCACGAGTCTCCCCCCTGCTCGAGGTATCATCCGCTTTACTTCCCGGACGGTGACCTGTTCTTCGACACTCAGGGAGACCGGCGGCGCGTCCGGGTTGCGCGGAATCGGCACGAACAGCACCTGCGCGCCTCGAGACCGGGCCAGGAGGATCATGCTCTGCACGAGGGTGACGGCTTCCCTTTGGTGCTCGTCCCAGTTTTCCGGCCGTCGCCAGCCGAGTTGTCCCGCCACGCCCGAGCCTCGCCCAGGCCCGCTCGAGTCTTCTTCCATGGTGGCATCGCGTTTTCCGAACGCTCTCCACGCCCGGTTCGCGGCCTGCTCTCGCAGGCGATAGAACGCGAAGGCCTTTCTCAGCACGATGTCGATTGCGCAATCCCAGCTCTCGCAACCGGCGTGGACGATGAACGGGAGGGTGGACCACCGGGAGAGCCACATCACGTCCGAGTCCCACAGGAGTCCAATCCGGGCCAGGTCCCCTTCCGAGTAGGGGACGAGCACGACGCCGGCGTCCTTTGATGTCCTGACGTACCGGTCCACGAGCAGGTACCAGCTCAGGGTGAACGACCCGGGCGCCGACAGGTTCTCCATGCGCACCCCCTGTCCCATCGCGTGCTCGAACAACTCCCTGACCAGGAACTGGCCGGGCAGGCAGCCCCCGAGCACCACCACGCGACGTCCGCCCCTCTCGGCGTCCAGGGCGCTGTTTCGCAGCCGATCGGCGAGGGTCGATGTGCGTTCCTCGACCCACGCCGCGGTGGCCTCGGATACAGCCAGCACGGCCAGCAGGATGGCAGCGAGCCAGCGGGCATCGAGCGGGCGCCGGCCAGCCGGATGTGGCATCGAGCGGGAACTGCGGGTAGACGAGGTGTCCGTCATGAGAGGCTCCGTGCCGCGCAACCACTCGGCCGCTCGCGCGTTGGGGAATGGACGCGAGCGGCGTGCCGGTGACGTGAGACTCGAGGATAGCCGAAAAGGGGCCGGAAAGGCAAGCCGGTGCCTGAACCGCTTTGGCCGGTGTCGGTCTGACGAGGCGGTTGAGACGGCGGCCCCTTCATGGTACCGTAGCCGTGGTCGTGCAACCTGGCAGGCCGAAGGAGGCGGGACCTGGTGAACCGCGGAGCAGGACAGGCGGCAGACCCTCGGCCCCCGGCACGGCACACGAGAACGCCACACCCGTTGCGAGGATGATCGAGGGGAGGGCCGGCCCGTCACTTCTACTGCCGGCCGTTGCGGGTGTGTCGCGGGACGCGGGTGACAGGAGGCGGAGAACCATTGAGCGGCGCAAGTGAGACACGTTCACGGGCACGCTGGGTGACAACGCTGGTCGCCGGCATGATGGTGCCCTACCTGCTCATGACCTATGGTGGTATCCGCTCGCCCGATTGCGAGGTCGTGTTTCGGGCAGGAGAATCCTTCGCTGAAACCGGGACGCTCGAGGTGCGTCAACGACTGGAGACCTGGTACGACTTCGGCGTTGCTCGAGGTGTCGATGGCAAGGACTACTCGATCTTCGGTCCCCAAGCCAGCGTCCTTTCCGCCCCCTTGATCCGGTTCGGACGTGCGCTCAACGAGACCGCGTGGTACGAGCGTGCCGGGGAGCGGATTCCGGTGAGCTTCTTCGTTGGACAGGGGCTCCATAGCTACCTCGACGATACCCGTGTTTCGGACATGAAACCCCATGCCTTGCGTCTCGTGGTCTCGGTCTACAACGTCATTGTCGGCGCACTCGCCGCCGGCGTTTTCGGTCTGATCGTGCTGCGAATGAGCCATTCCCGCCGGACGTCGAGCGTGATGGCGGTCCTGATGGGGCTGGGAACGCTGGCCTGGCCCTATTCGGGGACGTTCTTCAGCGAACCCGGAGCCATGCTGTTCACCCTGCTGTCGTTCTTGCCGCTGGTCTCCGCCGATGCGACGTATCGAGAGGACCGTGGCCCGCCCAGCACCTGGGCCATGGTCCTGTCCGGAGCCAGCCTGGGGGCGGCGGTGACCGCCCATATCACGGCCATCCTGTTCGTACCGTTCTTTTTCGTCTACGCCGCAGGGGTCGCCGGCGGCGGACACAGCACCCCTGGCAGCGTCTCCCCGGGGGAGGGCTGTGTCCGTTTCGCGAGCCTCCTCACCCTGGACCGGGGTGCCTGGTGGCGACTCGTGGGATGGTCGGCAGGATGCGCGCTCGGGCTCGCGGCCATCGCCTGGTACGATCAGACGCGGTTCGGCAACCCGTTCGAGACCGGGCGGACAGCCGACTTGGATGTCTATGCTCGTCTGATGTATGGGCATTTTCGCGCCCCCTGGGCGGGGCTGCGCGGCTTGCTCTTCTCAAGTGGCAAGGGCCTCCTCCTGTTCTCCCCCGCCGTCATCGGAGGCCTCTTGTCCTGGCCCAGGTTTCACCGGACCAACCGCCTCCTCGCCATGGTGCTCGCCGCGATGGCCGTGACTCGATTGCTGTTTGTCGCATCCCGGAGCGACTGGCATGGCGGCTTCTGCCTGGGTCCCCGCTACTTGGTCATCTTGATTCCGTTCCTGCTGCTGCCGATGGTGCCGGTCGTCTCGGACTGGATTGAGCAGGGCGACCGACTGAAGACGGGCCTGTTCGTGCTGTTCACATTCGCCTGCGTGTCGCAGCAAGCCTACTTCTGCCTGGGCGAGGTCATCAGCTACTACTACGAGGTCAAGATGGCCCTGTGGGACGACCGGGTGCTGAGCCTGTTCAAGGACGACCTGATATACCGCGACTGGCGCCTGTCCCCCCTGACGCACTCCCTGAACTGGCGTCGCGGTCCGTTTTTGCTCCAGCAAGTCCCTCTGAGCGACTTCCAGTTGTGGGTATCGCTCGTCGTTGCGGCCGGCCTCGGCTGCCTCCTGATGTACCGAACCCTGCTCCACACCTCGGCGCCCGGGCGGCCGGGGGGCTGAGCCGGGTTCGTCCGCGGCAGGGCGGGGGGGCGTCATGTCGTGCGCGTGCCCGGCTGGTCTACCGGGTCACCGGAGCCACAGTTCCACGTCTTGAACGTTGTTGTCCGGGCTCGTGCTATCGGTGAGTGTCATGGGAGACGCATGGAACCACTGGTCGTCCGTGTAGGAGCAGTGGCCGGTGCATTGACAGTCGTAGATCTCCCAGTACACCAGGCTGCGGTGGTTGAGCGCCGTGTCGTAGCTCCGGCCGCAGTTGTCGCAGTTCTCGTCCACGGGCGTATTCCAGTTGTAGCCCGTATAGCGCGGCATGTCGCCCTCGCCGAACGCGACGGTGATGTTGTTCGTCACGGTCTTCAGAGCGTCTGGCCCGTCGTTGGACATTCTCAGGTACGTGACCTCGGGGAGCCACTTGTGGCCTTCGACGCCGGTGTAGGCGTCCGGGTCGGCCACGGGCCAGATGAACAGGTGAGCCGGCTGGCTCGTGCGTCGTGCCATGATCTCCATGGAAGGCTCGAGTAGGCCGTAGAACAGGTCCAGGCGGGAGAAGGCCACCTTCGAGGAGAGTGCATTGGGGTCGTACGTCCCCCAGATGTCGAAGATGGGCAGGAAATCGCAGGTCCCCGTGGTGGCACTCTTGGTGCCGTTGATCGTGCCTGCGTAGGCAAACAGTGTCCATCCGCACCCGTCCGTGGTCATGTCGCACACGGCCGGGAACGGCTCCAGGGGACCGTCGTTGCCGTCGGGGTCGAGGGTGTACACCCCTGATTCCGTGCCGGGGACGGCAGCAAGCAGCTCGAGGCAGCT
>JAJRTE010000296.1 GCA_024278455.1 Myxococcota bacterium | reverse complement strand
GGGTGACCGCGGAAGCGGTGATTCCCAGGGACATCCTCATCGAGAACATGAGGACCGAGCCCGAGAGCCTGCACTACCATCTCAACGTGGCCAACGTCGGCGCCTTCCTCTAGGCGGCAAACAACAACGGCGCCCATTCCCCCAACGCGATCACCGCCATGTTCATCGCCACCGGGCAGGACGTGGCCAACGTGGCCGAGTCGTCCGCGGGTATCGTGTTCACCGAAATCCAGGGGGACGGCTCCCTCTACATGTCGCTCACGATTCCTTCCCTCATCGTCGCCACCCATGGTGGCGGTACCGGCCTGCCGACGCAGCGGGAATGCCTCGCCATCCTGGGGTGCAACGGCCAGGGCAAGGCCCGCAAACTCGCCGAAATCATCGCCGGCGTCGCACTCGCCGGGGAACTCTCGCTCGGCGCCGCCATATCGGCCTCGGACTGGGTTTCCAGCCACGAACGGTACGGACGCAACCGGTAGGCGTTCCGGCACGTTCGTGCTGGCGACGAGTTGAAACGAACACGCGCACCACGACGAAAAGTGCCCGCCTCTCTGTCAGATACTCCTGCCACCCGTGCAATCAATCAATGAATGCTACCGGCGCCTCGAGCCATCCAAGGACACCGGGATTCTCGAGGACTGCCAACGGATACGCAATGCCCGCGGCTTCGAGGGCTTGAGACAGGAGAACGCTACCATGCTTCGCTCCACGTGCTTCCAGAGAACACCCGGGAACACACCCCGGCACACCTTCCGAACCTCCCGGACCATGCCGGGAATTGCGCTGCTCGCCCTCCTGGCGTCCCAGCCGGGCGCCCAGGCGAAGACACCCGACGAACTGCAACGAGTAGCCCGTGCGGCGACCGACCAGGACCAGTCGTACCAGGCCGGCGAGGAATCGGCAAAGGACAGTTCCGGCGAGATGACGGACGAAGAGGCCAAACACGCCCAGTTGCTCAAACTGGCCCGAGACGGCAAGGAGATGTTCCTCTACAGCGTGCGCGAAGTCGGCAAAGGGGTGCCTCGAGGCGCAACGGTGGTTGTGAACATGCCGGACACGGATCCGCTTTTCCACGACAGCCTGGTCCGTGAGCTGGCGTCAGCGCGACGGTTCCTCCTGCTCGCCGATGTTGACGGCGCCGTGTCCGGGTCCGAAGACACCGCCCAGTACGTCACCGCCCCACCGAACGAAGGTGACGAGGACAGCGCCGGTGTCGATCCGGCTGGACCGGTGCGAGGCGCTCTCCTTCCCACGGACAACGTGCTGCTCCTGCCCGACGTCGCTCAGGACTGGCCGGAACCTGACATGCTGTTCAGTATCGTTCGCTACGCCAATCCGCACGATACCACTGCCTGGTCCCTGTCGGACAGCAAACTCGCCGAGCCGGAGCGCGCGATCTGCGTGGCCATTCGGCACATCAACGCGAGCGACGGCACGGTGACCGCGCAGTACCTGCGGTGTTTCCAGGACGATGAGGATGGTGGGGCGCTCGAGACCGCGGTACGCGGCACGTTGAAGTCGGCCTGCAACGCTCGGCCCAAGGCCGTCGTCTTTCCTCTGAAAGGTGCGGACGAGGGGCGAAGCGGCGCGGACCCATTCGGCCCGGCGGGCCAGCAGGCATCCTACCTTCGTGTCCTGAACACGCTCAACGAGATGGGTTGCCGTATCCAGGACATTCCGAGCCAAACCCCGAACGCGAAGCGCGTCGCGAAGCAGGGAAATCTTGTCACAGGATTCCCCTCCTGGCGCTACCATCCCAGGCTTCGGGCCGTCGTCCGACCTGCTGTCTTGAAACAATGGCGCGATGGAGATGTGGCGATCAGCATAAGTGGAACGTTGCGACACCTGCCGGCGGGTGAGCTGATCGACAGACTGGCCAGTGAGCAGGACAGGGCGTTGATCGACCCAGACCTTCAGCTCCTGCCTCCGGGCGATCGCGTGACCTACCTTCATCTTGGTGTCGAGGCCGTCGATGTGAGGACCGGCGACATCTTGCTCATGGGCAGCGTAGCCGCAGGGAAGGACACTCCTCGAGACCTCTTGGCCAAAGCCGTGGCCAACCTGCTCGGCGGCGGTGACCGCCAGGGATGGGTGGAAGTCCACCGCGTGCCTCCCAGCGGCAAGCTCGAGCTGGACCGCAAGGGAATCCCGGCAACGCCCGGAGCGCAGTTGGTCGCCATGGCCCCTGGCAGGCACCGTCTGGACCTGAAACTCGGCGGCAAGCGGGTGACCCGGGAGACCGTGCGGGTGCGTCGAGGCACATACTCGGTAGTCACGCTGGCGGTCCCGTTCGGATGGTTGCATGTCGAGGCGTTTCCCGAGGGAGCCGTGGTCGAGGTGGATGGCGAGAATTGGGGAGAGGCCCCGGTAGGCCAATCGCTCGGTGCCGGGACGCACACGGTGACGGCTCGAATGCCGGAGTGCGGGGAAGTGACGGCATCCACACAGGTGCTGGTGGGAGAGGAGGCCTCCATGACGCTGCACCTGCCGGGCTGGGTGAACGCCGAGGTCGTACCGGCGGACGCCTCCATCTACCTGGATGAGAAGAAGATCGGTCAAGGCCATGCTCGAGTCGAGGCTGCCTACGGCCGTCACACTCTCGCGTTCCGGCTCGAAGGATTCGACACCCGTACCGTGACGGTCGACGTGGAATCGTGCCAACAGAGCGATGTGATCCAGACCTTCGTTGGGCGTCTCGAGGTCGCTTCCGTACCGGGCACAGCGCGATCGCAGGTCGACGGCAAGCTGCTAGGGAACACACCGGCCGGCACGTATCTCCTCGCCTGCGAACACAAGGTTCGTTGCGACTGGTGCGAGTACGGGTCGGGTGACGCTATCGCAACCTTGCAGCCCGGCAGGGTAACGAACCTGACCGTGCAGCTCCAGGTCCCCCGTTTCTCCATGGACATCATGCCGGAAGCCCGCATCATTCCGGACGGGGGCAGCTTTATCGGGATTGGCTTGCGAGCGGCGGGCTGGTACTCGGGTCGTTTCGGCTTGACCGGAATGGCAGGCCTGCGCAAGGGTGATCCGTGGAGTACCGGCGGGACATCCAAGACCGCCTGGGACGCCGGCGTCTTCGCATCATACCGGTTGCTGGCGCCAGGGGCCGGGTGGACGATTCCACTGAGCGGCGGCGTACGGTTCCTGAACGACAATAGCGGGGTCCGGGTTCTCCCCGGCTTGAGGGTCGACATGCGACACTGCCTCTCTCAGGGCGCCGTGGTCGATTTCGGTTCGACGATCGGCATCCCCGTCGATGGCGGGTCGTTCTCCTTCATGTTGCACGCTGGAGTTGGATGGCAAACCGCCGTGAGGTGGTAAGACACTACCGCGACCCCCCGGGGAAGAGACCCCTGGAACCAGGCCGCGCACCGACCCCCCACCGCCCCGTGCGTCAATCGACGGTTCGATCGAAATCCCTGTCGAGAACGGTCTTCCGGCCATCGGCTCGAGCCACGTCGATGGCATGATCGCACAGGTCCCGGAGCCGGTCCGAAAGCACCTCGAAAACGGTCGCCGAAGTGTTCATGTCCGCCCTGGCGCGGATGTAGTCTCGAATCTTGGAGGCCACGACGAGTATCTCGTCGGGTCTCCCTCCCCTTCCCCTGGCACGAGCAGGTTCTCCCCCTTGACCCGACCTGGCGGGCCGAACTCTCAAACGTCGCGCCGCCTTCTTGTCGTCGCCTTCCTGCACGGTGGCGGCGCGTGCACGAGCGGCGGCCTCCTGCCGCGGAGGGGCGTGGCGCTCTTCCGCCCAGGCCTTTCGATGCCGCATGACCGGGACGTGAGTATCCCAACACGCTACGGAACAGAAGACATAGCCTGTCCGCTCCCGGTTGCAGGTCGACACGCTGCACACGTAGTAGGAGGCACCGAAAGGAATGGGCTTCTTGCAGGCACTGCACTTACGCCAAAAGCTGCGCGAGTCGTCCACGGTTCGGCCTTTCCACGAATCGATTCGGGTCATGGTGATTGCTGCGACTGTACCACGAGATGAAGGAAAAGTCCTGCTGGAATTCGAGGGGAAGCGCCCGCGCCGTGGGAGACGACTACCCGGCGAAACCGGTCTAGGTGCGGGCTACGCCGGATTCTCTATGTCGAAGAACCGTACCGGAATATCGAACACGCTGTGCAGGCGGCCCCCCAGGGCGATGATACCGGCACGCTCGCTGTTGTAATGGCCCATGGCGAACAGGTGGATACCCAGCTCCTCTGCTACTCGAGGGGCGTATTCCGCGAGGTCCCCGGTGACGAAGGCGTCGGCGCCCCTGCCCGCCACCTCCTCCACCAGGTGCGACCCGCTTCCGGACACGACCGCGATACGGCCCACGGCGGCTGGGCCATACCGGAGGTGGATCGGTGGCGACGGAAGCATGTCCTGGACCCGCTCGGCCAGGGTGTCGGCGTCCACCGGGGGCTCGAATCGTCCCCGGAAGCCCACGTCCAGCGACACGAGGTCCTCGGCGCCCAGGTGCTTCATGATCTGGGCGTTGTTCCCGAGTTCCGGGTGGGCGTCGAGCGGAAGATGGTATGCGGCGAGATTGATGTCGTGCTTCAACAGGAAAGCTACCCGGTTCCGCATGACGCCGGTCAGGGCCAGGGGATGGGGTGTGTTTTGCCAGAAGAGCCCATGGTGCACAACGAGCATGTCGGCTCCCCATCGTGCCGCTTCCTCGAAAAAGCGCCTGGAGGCCGAAACGCCCACGGCGATGCGTTCGACTCGAGGCCGTCCTTCGATCTGCAGGCCGTTGACACAGTAGTCCTTGAACGACCCGCAGTCGAGCGTGGCATCGAGGTAGTCCAAAACGACGTCGCGCTTGACCATGGCTTGTCTTTCCTCCGGTGGCGGAAACGATCGCGTCTGGGCCTTTCCGGTGCGGTTCACGCCTGCTCGAGCGACAGACGGAGACCTCCGGCTCCCCGTCATTCGGCCGCGTCCCCGGCGGGCAACGTCTCGATGCGGTCGACCCGCGAAAACGGCTCCTCGAGCATGTCCCGACGTAGCCTGGCGAGCCGGCTGGCATGGAAGCCATCGATGAACCGGTGGTCGAAGGTCGCACCGTGGTGACGCCTGGTACCTCCGTAGCGTACCAGAACATGCGGGGTGGACACAACTTCGTTGACAAGACCCATTCCGGCGTCCCGGTTGGGCCGCTCGAGGCCCCGCACCGGCCAGAGACATCCTGCTCGGCAACCCACGGTTCGCCAGCCTGACGACGGACTACGGGTCCACGGACTCGAACGGCACCTCGTCGGGCTCGCTGTGGACCGCGAAGGTGCAGGCGTCCTCGGTGCCGTTTCCGTTCAGGTCCACGTCCAGGCTGAGCGCCTTGATGGCCGTGGCGTAGGTGTCCGACTGGTCGGCGAGCAGCAACAGGGACCGGGAAGGCAAGACCCCGGACCAGGAGAAATCGTGAATGCGGGCCGGCGAGGTGGTGAAGTCGAAGCGCCCTTGCACCGAGATGTTCACCATGTAGGTCAGCACGACCTTGTCCGGCGTGTCGAGCGGAAGGAACGCGCCATCGATGGAAATCTCGAACCGGCCAATCGCGTCGATGGCCACGTCTCGCAACACGGTGGCGAATCCGACGTGACGGTAGATCCGGTAGTTCCCGTTCGATCGAATGTAGGCGGGGCCGATGAGCAGGCGCGTGGTAACCGGAAAGATCGTCGAGGCGTCCACGCCCTCGGCAACCATGAGCCAGAGGGGGTACACGCCGGGATCGAACAGGTTATTGACAAGCGTTGCGGCGGCGCTGCTCCCACCAAAGGCCGTGCAATCTAGGGCGGTCGACACGTTGAAGATAGCCCCTGGGGGAAACTCGATGGAGAACCGCGACCGGTCGACGAGAGGGAGGTCTCCCGCCGGCTCCCCGGCCAGGCTGAGCGTCATCGAGAATTCGTCATCGTTTCCATACCCGTACAGCATTCCAGCCGGGAGGAAAGTCACGCCAGCACCGTCGAAGTCCACCACGGGGTCGTAGGGAATCGACAGGCCGGCCGCATTGGATACGGCCAACTCGAGTTCCTCGACGCTCTCCAGTTCATGGTTGAAGAAAAAATAGGGCTCCATGTTGCTGGGCACGCCTGGGACATCTGGGGGCGGAAGATAGTCCACGACCCGGAGGGGTTCCGTGACCGCCACCTCGAGGTCACGGGCATGTTCCTCTTGCAGCCGTGCCTCGGTGTTGCAAGCCGTGGCCAGGATGCCGATCGCCACCGGGGCGGCGAGCATCTCGAGGACCCCCCGGAGCCAGCGAAAAGCGTGAAGCACGGGTCCCTCCAGCAGATGACGCGAAGCAGGCCAGAAAACGGGTGCACTTTGCGCGCGAATACAGTAATAAATAGCATCCTAGCGCCGCCACCATGGTCTGTCAAACCTCGACCGCGCGACGGACTGCCGGTGTTCGACCGGGAGGGGCCTTGCCGACGGGCCCGGCGCGAGGAGGGGGGGATCGCCCGGGAAGGAGTTTGAATGGACGCCGTCAGCCTCGCCAAGGCACTCATTGCATACAACAGCGTCAGTAGTGAGAGCAACCTGCCCCTGGCCGCTCACCTCGCGAAACTCCTCGAGGAACTCGGCATGGTGGTCACGCGCCAGGACGTGGATGACGGTTCGGGCGTTCGAAAGCAGAACGTCGTCGGATACCTTCCGCCGAAAGGCGGAACACGATCCGGCGGACTCATGCTCGCCGGCCACATGGACACCGTTCCCTTTTCGATGGACCAGAAGGCGACGATTCGCCCGCGCGTGGATCGGGGAAGGCTCTTCGGTCGCGGGGCCTGCGACATGAAGGGAGGTATCGCCGCGTCCATCGTCGCGGCCTCCCGGTTCTCGAACACGCCCCTGGACCGCCCTCTCTGGCTCGCGTTCACGTGCAACGAGGAAACCGGCATGCACGGTGCTCGAGCCCTTGCCAGTCTTCGCGGCCTGTCACCGGACCACGCGGTGGTGGCCGAACCCACCGAATTGAGACCTGTCAGGGCGCACAAGGCCTACTGGGGCGCTCGTGTCGAACTTCGCGGAACCCCGTGCCACTCCTCCGACCCGAGAAAGGGGGTGAACGCTCTCAAGCCCGCGGTCCGCGCCCTGTCGGACCTCGAGGTGCTGGAAGACGAACTATCCAAGGTCGTGCCACGGGACACCGAGGGGCTCTTCGTTCCCAACCACGCCACGCTCAACGTGGGAAGGCTCGAGGCCGGTACCGCGCGCAACGTGGTGCCCGGGTTCGCATCGTTCACGCTCGAACTGCGGACGTTGCCCGGTCAGGACCCCGGCACCCTGTTCACCCGCGCGGAATCCATCATCAGGAAGGCTGCCAACGCCGGCAAGGTCCAGGTATCCGTCCACCTCGAGCAAAAAGACGCCGCGCTATTGACCCCGGCGGACGACGTCCTGGTCCGGTACCTCGAGGTCATGTCCGCCCAACCCGCTGGCGGCGTTTCCTTTGCCACCGAAGGCCATATCTACGCGGCGATGGGGATCCCCACGGTCATCTTCGGACCGGGAAGCATCGGCCGGGCCCATCGCGCCGACGAATTCGTGCCCACTCGAGACCTCCACAGGGCCGCCGACATCCTGGCGGCCACCATCCAGAGATTCTGCGTGGGCGCGACCGAATACCATCCTCGGTTCGGCCCCTGAGCCACTGTGCCGACATGGTGGGTTCCTCCAAGATCCTCTTCCCCTTACATCCTGGTGTATACCTGGACGTAGCCGTCGCCGTAGGCACCACCGTTGGTGCTCCCGAACCCCTCCTCCTCGTCGGGGGGCTCGAGCCCGGCGTAGGGCTCCACCTGGACGACTTCGTACCGCATGACGTTGGGCGTGACGCTCGAGTCGATCTCGAACATGCCCTCGTAAGCAAACTCGTGGGGAGACTGTTCGAAGAGCATGATACGCGTGATGCCTTCCACCGTGCTCTCCTTGGTGATGAAGTCCCCGTTGGACGGGAACACCCCCCCCTCGGCATCCGTTGCTTCGATGTCGTAGGTGTAGTCTTCGTGGAAGGTCGCCACGATACGGACGTATCGATAGGGAGGCTCGGCCAGCTTCGCCGCCACGTCGTCGCCCTCGCTCACCCAGCTCTTGGCCACCGGGCGAGGCGTGGGGGTCTCCGGAACCCACGGCGACGGCGACGGGCCGCTCTCGACATCCTCGGAACCATGACACCCGCCTCCCGCAGAAACGACGCAGAGCACCGCCAACGCGAGCAAAACCTGGTATCCGGCTCCTCGACGAAACGAGACCGACACCACGGGCGCGCGGCACGGTCGGGATCGTTGCCTGGCTTGTACTCTCATGACTCTCAGTTCCCTCGAATGACGATGATGGACTGCGACGGTCCACGAGGGATGTCCAGGCGGCCCGGACACGCCTGGGCCCGTCTCCTGACCTTGCATCACGTCTATAGCACGACGTTTGGATAGTATCCAGCCATTTCTTGCACTGGGATTCCGCACGTTATTCTATTGACATCGAAAGTGAACCACGCTTTACTGGATTTGAGGCTTTGTGCCCTGCACCTTTTCTGCACGCGGGCCGCCGATCGGTCGATACACACGAAGGGACCCCAACTGTGTGGCAACGAGGCAACGAGACAGGGCAGGCAGCGGTCCTCGTGGCCCTGTGCCTGTTCGCCTGCGTGATCTTCCTCGCCATGGCCACCAACACCGGCATATTGGTGAACGACCGGGTGCGCATGCAGAACACGGCAGACCTTGCCGCCTACGCCGGCGCCTTCGAACAGGCCCGAAGTCTCAACGAGATGGCCCAGACCAATCTCGAGATCTGGCAAACCATCAGCGAGTGCCGTCACGTCCTGGCAACCACTAACTGGACCCAGTGTGACGACTGTCAGTGCAACCCTCACGAGGAGAACGACGCCGAGGCCTATATCGCCGATTGCGTGGCCCGGATCGAGGCGCTGGCCAGCCACTTCATCGATGTCAACCGCATGGCGCCGCAAACGGCTTTCCAGTCGGCGGTGAACACGGCGGGGGGGAACATGCCAGGCACGGACCGGGGGGGGAACTTCTCCAACTTCGACCAGGACGCCGATTCTCCGACCTACTGGAGGAGGACGGGCTTGATCGTCGTCGACAGGTTTACGGAGGTTCGAGTCAACTACCAGTTCAACTACTGCTGCCGCTCGAGCGGCGGCTATTGCGCGCTGGTCTATGCAAAGCATCCGAGCAAGATCCACCAGTGGGAGGGTTGGTTCTTCAAGATCGACCCGGTGGCGGACATGGTCTACTTTCCGGCTCGAGTGAATGGGACGCCTGCGGGCAGCTACCTCGATCTGCCCCGGCGCGCGCCGGCCGGATCGCCCACTGAGGATGACACCTACTTTGCTTCCGATGCGGTGGGGGGAAGGGATCCCCTGCGCACCTATGCGGTGGCCAAGCCGTTCGAAGGAAACATTGGGCCGGACTGGGACACGTCCGAGGTGGCGGGCAACATCCTCCAGGGGTGGGTCTATGACCACTATTCCGCAGCGCCCTTGCAGCCCTATTTTCAGCCCACGTACCGGGCGAGGATCGCCGGATTGCACGAACCGTTGTATCCACCTGCGGTGGACCTGGTGGCACGGGAGTTCGCCGAGGCGGGTGAGCGCGACCCGACCGCGTTCTTCACCCACTGACATGACAGTCACATCGTTTCTCAAGAACCGCCAACCGGGAGGAGAGGATGGCCATGAACGACCGCAATTCGTTCCTTGGAAGGGGGTCCCTGTTCGTTGCGGCAGCAGTGGGACTCGTGCTCGCGACAAGCTCGAGTCCAGCGGGAGCGTATGAGGACGAGAGTTACCAGGATGCCGGATTGCCCCCCAACTTCTGCGTCCACGACGACATGGCCTCGATCAAGGAGCGCCTGCGCGAGCTGTCTGGAAGCACGGCGCTTCCCGGGGAGCCGGGGTATTGCGGGTGCGACCCGCTCCCCCTGGACTATCCCGACTACACGATCGAAGTGTCCAACTGCGACGACGAGACCGGCGAGTGCGACACGGAGACCATTGTTGTGGAGGCGTCGGTGATCGAGACGCCCCACTTCATCATCCGGTATCCGACCACCACCGAGCGGCCGGATCCGGCCGGCGGCGACAGCGTGGTAGTGACGAACTGCCGCTGGGACTGGGACCTCGAGGAGGTCCACGACTTTGGCGACACGGGCTACCTGATCGACTGTTCCGACGAGGAGGTAACGGCGAAGAACAGCGCCACGATACTCGAGTTCGTCTGGTCGGAGGAGGTCGAAGCCCGCGACTACCCGGCGCCGCCCATGCCCCCCGAGGGCAAGATCGATGTCATCATCGGCGACCTTGCCATCATTCTCGACTCTCCTGGCGCCATGGGTGTAGCGGAGCCCTGCGCCGACACTTCCGAGGGAGGTCCCACGCCGAGCCGGTTTTTCATCGACAGTTCCCTGACCGATCCCGACACGGCATCGCAGGTCGTTGCCCACGAGTTTTTCCATGTCGTCCAGAGCGGCATCGATCACAAGGAGAGTCTCGCCTGGATGGAATCCACCGCGATCTGGATGCAGAACGAGGTTGCCGGCGGCGGCTACTGGGGATACGCCGCATGGGGCGTCAAGGACTACGACAAGCCGCTCACCAATGTCAATCCATGGCAGCTCAGGTATGGCAACGTCGTCTGGGCGAACTACCTCGCCGGCCGTTACGGCGAGGAGATCATCCGGGACATCTGGCTCGACGCCGGGGATCCCATCGGCGATGATGGCATGCTGCACCACTACAATGTCCTCGGCGCCGGCGTCGACGGTTACGAAGCTGCCATCCACAACTTCCGTTACGCCCTCTGGGAGGAGAACAGCCCGCCCTGGACCAAGCAGCACGCACTCTCCGCCATGCGAAGCAAGGCGAGTTGGCAGAACACCATCGACGAGACCACGGCCAACTTCATCCTGTTCGAGGGCGATCCTGGCGAGCCGGACGGCAAGTTCAAGATCTGTTTCAAGAACGTGGACAGCAAACCCGGCCTGTGGGGACGGCTCGCCATGATAAAAGGCGGCGAGGCACTCGAGAGCGACATCGAGAAGCCGGCCGGGACCGATCCTTCGTCCACCGAGAACATGGCGAAACCGGCGCAGAATCTCGTGGTGTCCATCCCGGTCCGACAACCTGACGGCTTGACCTACGCTGACGAGCGGGAGGAAATGAATCCCTGGGGACCGTCCGCCTTCGTGGTGGCCGGCAACGGGGACTTCATCGTGGCCGACACGGCAGCACGCAGGCTCCGCCGCTTCTCTCCGCGCGGGGAACTCCTCCAGACCATCGACCTCGCCCCGTTCGGTGTGGCTCGAGCCGACGACCTGGCCCTGCTCGGCGACCATGTCCTGGTGTTGGACACGGGAGCGGCAGTGCCTCGAGTCCTTCGTATCGCACCCGGCGGCCGCCTCGTCGCCACCTACCCCCTCCCCGATGGGCTGCGATTGCCGGATGGCCTGAGTGGTATCCGGGCCGCCGAGGACGGCAGTATCCTGGTCGAACGCGAGGGCATTCGCCTCTCCACCCTGGTCCGCCCGGACGGCACCGTCGATGTGGCCGATCTCCCCGGGTTGCGTCGCGCAGGGCGCACGTTTTCCGTACAGCCCGTGGCGCCGGGCAAGAACGCCACCACCGGGACGATCTTGATCGACGGCCGTCGCCTCACCCTGTCTGTCGAGCACACCCTGACCGGCCTCCGTCTCCTCGGCGCCTTCGACGACGGGCGTTTCCTTCTCGTCGTCGAACAAGCCGTCATCGGTGAGCGGGTACACGTCGACAAGACCATCAGGCTGTATGACATCGGCGGGCGTCTGCTCGGCATGGCCCGGTACCCTCTCGACGAACAATACACCTACGTACCCCACCCCCTCGAGGCCGGGCCCGACGGCGCTGTCTATGCCCTCGTAACCCTGCCTGACCGCGTGGAAATCCGGCGGCTCACACTGGTGCACAGCCTGGATCCCATCATCGACGGCGTCCTGCCCGCGGATCCATCCCAAGGAAAAGGCGTCCAGCAGCCATCAAAGGGGACCACCCAGGCCTGTGTCAGCCGCGCCACCATCATGGACACGGCCAAGAGCTACATCAACAACGCCACCTACCTGTCCGCGACCAACATCGACGGTGCCTGCAGCGGGAGAGGCAAGCCCGTCTACCTGGGCAGCGAGGGGACCTATGGCAGCGTGCCCTACGACTGGGGCGGGTTCGACTCCTTGGCCCAGTTTTCCGACTACATGGCGTCCGGATACCAGGCTGGCGATACTGACTCCAGCGGCGTGGAAAGCTGCTCCAGGGGGGTCGACTGCTCCGGGTTCGTCAGCCGTTGCTGGCAAACCTCGACCAAGTACGGTACCAGCACCATCAGCGGCATCTCCTACGCACTGTCGTCCTTCGACCAGTTGATTGCCGGAGACGCATTCAACAAGTCGAGCTACCACATCATGCTTTTCAGCAGCTTCAGCGGGAGCGGCGCCTACGTGTACGAATCCACTACCGGCGGCCACGACCGGGTCGTCTACCAGTACCGCAACTCCGACGTGTACAATTCCTACGCACCCATTCGCTACTACGACCTGTGTGACCCGGACACCGAACCCGCGGACGCCGGCGACGACGATTCGGGCTCCGGCGACGACGATTCAGGCTCCGGCGACGACGATTCAGGCTCCGGCGACGACGATTCCAGCTCCGGCGACGACGATTCCAGCTCCGGCGACGACGGCGGGCTCACCGGCAGCGACGGTGGCACGGGTGGCGACGGCGAAGTCCACCAGGTCAGCCTGGACCTGGTCGACAGCGATTGCGATGGTGAGTACATGGAAGTGGATGGCTTCGGCACCGACGTTCCCTGGGTAGCGCTCATCGTGTCCTTCGCGGCCGGACCGGATACCGGCGACATGTGTTCAGGAAACGGTGCCTACGCCCTGTGTGGACATCTGGGCACCAATCCCCCTTGTGGTTCGGCGACCTTCAAGTACGATGCCGTGGTCGAGTATCCCGATGGCAACAGTGGTGGCGGATGCTCCCTGGCGGGACCCCATTCCTCATCTTCCTCGAGCGGCATGACCTGGGGACTCTGGTCTTTGGCGCTGGCCCCCGCGGCTGGCTGGCTCACCCGCAGGCGCAGGACCACCTGATGCCCGGTGCCCCTCGCGACCCGTTGACCACCCTCGGCGCAGGCTCGCGCCGAACCCTCATGACACAAGGAGATCCGCCATGATGACGAGACCCACTCCTCGCGCGCGTATCGCCCGCGCGTGGTTGTTCGCGCCCCTCCTGGCCCTTCTCGGGGGGGCCACTGAATGCCCTTCGGGGACCGACGCCGACGGCGACGGATACAGTGTCGGAGCGGGGGACTGCGACGACAACGATCCGTCGATCTACCCGGACGCGCCGGAAATCTGCGACGGACAGGACAACGACTGCGACCGGCTGGTCGACGAGGGCGTCACCACCGTCTACTACCTCGACCAGGACGGCGACGGCTACGGCGCGAGCGGCACGAACGTCGAGGCCTGTGACGCCCCGCTCGGATACACGCCCGTGGACGGGGACTGCTACGACGGCGACCCGGCGATCCACCCCAACGCCGAGGAAGTGTGCAACGGCATCGACGACGACTGCGATGGCGACGTGGACGAGGAGGTGCAGGTGCCCTTCTACGACGACACCGACCAGGATGGCTTCGGCGCTCCAGGCACCCTCCAATGGGCGTGCGATCCGCCACCGGACAGCTCAGACAACGGGGACGACTGTGACGACAGCGACCCCAACGTCCATCCGGGAGCAGAGGAGATACTCTGCAACGGTATCGACGACGACTGCGATGGCATCGCCGCTGATCCACCCCCAGTGGCCTACTATGCCGACCAGGACGGCGATGGATTCGGCGACCCCGGCCAGGTCGTGTTCGAAAGCTGCAACGTGCCGCCGGGATACGTGACGGACAATACCGATTGCAACGACCTCGACGCAACCATCCACCCGGGTGCACTCGAGCGCTGCAACGCCACCGATGACGACTGCGATGGCGAAGTCGACGAGGGGCTCGAGTTCCAGACCTACTACCAGGACCTCGACGGCGACGGATGGGGCTCCGCCGTTTCCTTGACCGACTGCCTCCCCCCGGCCGGCTATGTCACCCAACTCGGGGACTGCAACGACCTCGATCCCGCTACCTACCCCGGCGCAGACGAGGTGTGTGGCGACGGCATCGACCAGGACTGCGACGGCAACGACCTCGACTGCCCGTGCACAGACGACGACGGCGATGGATTCTGCCTCGAGGAGGACTGCGACGACTCAGACCCGGCCATCTATCCCGGCGCAGACGAGGTGTGTGGCGACGGCATCGACCAGGACTGCGACGGCAACGACCCCGACTGCCCGTGCACAGACGACGACGGCGATGGATTCTGCCTCGAGGAGGACTGCGACGACTCAGACCCGGCCATCTATCCCGGCGCAGACGAGGTGTGTG
>JAJRTE010000295.1 GCA_024278455.1 Myxococcota bacterium | reverse complement strand
TCCGGGGCGGATGCCGAGGCTCTCCCCTACGTCGCTCGCCGAGCGATTCTGCTCGACCATCATCTTCACGGCCTCGAGCTTGAACTCGCGCGTGTACTTACGTCGTTCTTTGGTCATGGGCACTTCCTTCTGGAGCATCATAGCTCCAATCTGGGTGTCCACGAAACCGGGTCAAGATCAGACCTGCGCGGCCACGCTCAAGAGACAAGGGCGTAGCCTGCATCAGTTCATCCTCGACTCGCTTCGAGCAACACTCGAAGGCGCTCCGGCTCCCCGCTTCATCGGGTAAGCCGTTGCCTTCCGGGCACAGGATCGCGTCTCATGCCTACGGGAAGGCTCATTCGACCCCGTGAACGCTTACCTTGTTGCTTCACTGATGCGCTGAAGTGGGCCTCGAGCGACCGAGCAGTAGCGTGCACGACGAGGAGTCTCTCGCTCCGCTCGGGGGCGCTCCGCGCCCCACGCCATCTCCCGTTCGGGCCTACGCTCGCGTGCATGACTGGAGCTCGACTAGGGACGAACTGCGAGGACCCGCAAGCCCAGGGCGTAGTTGCGGAACGTCGGGATGCTGGCGCCCCGATTCGCCGACCGTAGGTAGGACGGGGAGTAGGCCCAACCCCCGCCGCGAAACACGCGGGTCGAGCCGGAGGCCGGGCCCGTGGGATTGTTGCCCGGGCTCGAGCTGTAGTAGGAGCCGGAGTACCAGTCATTGCACCACTCCCGCACGTTGCCCGCCATGTCGTAGAGCCCATACCCATTAGCCATGTCAGTCCCCGAAGGAACCTGCGCCCCCGTGTAGTAGCCCACCGGGCTGGTCCATGGGTACGCACCCGTCTCGAAGGGATCCCCGGATTGACTGTAGTTGGCCTTCGAGCCGTCGATCGAGTCCCCCCAGGGGTACTTGTAGTAGGGGTTGTGTTCGCCCCCTCGCGCGGCGTACTCCCACTCTGCTTCCGTTGGCAGCCGGAAACCATCCGCGTTGAAGTCACAATTCCAGGTTGTTTCGTTGTAGCAGGGAGTTAGCCCTGCCGCACGACTGCGCCCATTGGCGTAAGCGCAAGCTCCGTACCAGGAGACCATCACCATCGGGTGATCCTGCTTGCCGGCGGTCACGCCGAAGGTGGTACCGTTCCAGGTGATGCGACTGTAGTTCGAGCTCGCCACCGTATCGCACAAAGCCTCGCCAGCTCCGCCGACTTGGTAGACGACGTTCGAGGACAGGGTGACACGCCCCTGGGCATAGGCCGTGTTCAGATAGTCGGCGTACGCCTGATTGCTGACCTCGAACACATCCATGTAGAAGGCGAAGACCGTCACGGTGTGGACAGGAAGCTCGTCCGAGCCGCCGCTCCCCACGTGCCGCCCCATGGCGAAGCTCCCGCCGGGTACGAGCACCGTGCCGGCGTACGCCCCGCCACCGGCACAGACCCGCACCTCGAGCCCGTCCGTCAAGTTGAAGGCCGCCCCGCCGGCCGCGGGGTCGCGATACCAACCCTGGCAGTACCAGGTGTCCCCGGGAGACCACATCCCCGCTCCACCGCCTCCCGCGGGCGCCTGGCTGAAGTCGACCTTCATGCTGGCCACTCCCGTCCCGCTCACCTGCATCGGCTGGAAACGAAAGACTCCCACCCCGCCGCCGCCCACGCAGCGCACCCCGTTGCCGAAGGGCGCGGCGGCCTGGGCTCCACCGTAGTAGAACAAGAGCGGCTGGTTGGCGGGACAACCCGTCGCCACCAGGTGGAAGTTGTCGTCCGCGGCGCTGGGCGTCCCCGTCCACGAGATCAGCGCACCGCCCCCGACCGAGTTCGGCGAGGTGCTGCAGAAGTTGACCTGTCCGGAGCAGCCCGACACGCGCTCGAGCGCGGCCCGGGCGTTGATGCGGCCCCATCCCATGTAGTCGTCCCGGCCCAGTACATCTTCTTGCGGATCTCCGACCACGTCTTCAGCGGACTGCTCGATGATCTCCTGGACTTGGTCACTCGTCAACAAGGGCTCTGCCGCCAGGATCAGCGCCGCCACCCCCGCGACGTGAGGCGTGGCCGCCGAGGTTCCATCGAACCAGGCGTAGTAGTTGCCCGCCGCGTCTCCACCGCTTCCCTGGTTGTAGCCGGCTCCCGTCCCCGTGATATCGGTCGTCCAAATGCTGATGCCGGGAGCCACCACATCGATCTCCGGCCCGTAGTTGCTGCCCCAGCTCCCACTCCACGCGGTCGTGACGCGCCGATCGAGTTCGTTGGTCGCGCCCACCGTGATCACGTCCGGGAGACTCCCGGGGTAGATCACCGAGGGAAGATCATCGTTTCCCGCTGCAAAGACGACCACGCACCCCTTTCCATCTCGACCCGAGCTCCTTGCGAGCTCGATGGCGGAGGTGATGAAGTTGCTGGGCGGTCCACCACCCCAACTGTTGCTCAGGACGTCCGCTCCCTGCAGGACCGCTGTCGTGATTCCCAGACCGATCCAGGAATTCTGGGTCGTCCAGTTGTTTCCGGCAGCGCTGCTGAAGGCGATGCGGATCGGCATGATCTTGCTTCTCCACGCGACGCCGGCAATGCCCGTGCTGTTGTTCGAGCTTGCAGCAATGATCCCCGCGCATGCGGTGCCGTGACCGTCCCAGGGGTTGGGCTCCTGGTTCGTGTCGCCATCCGTTGCGTCGTAGGGTGCGACGATCTTTTCATGGAGATCCTCGTGGCCGGTGTCCACGCCTTCATCGAGCACGGCGACGATCACATCGGGCCTCCCGGTAGTCAGATCCCAACCACCCAGCGCCTGGATATCCGCACCGGCTTGACCCAATCCGGATGGGCTGTTCGTGCCCAGGTTCCGTAGGGCCCATTGATTTGGGAAGTGGGCGTCGTTGGGGTCCGAGAGCGGTTGCAGGAACTGAACGAGATTCGGCTCCGCCGTCTGGACACCCTCGAGGAGTCTGAGTTGGCTGGACACGTCGAAGGCGCTCCAGCGAGCTGTGTCCCTGCTTCTCAGGAGTCTCCAGCCGTTGTGGCCGTGGAACTCCATGACGACGTCCGCGTTGCACTCGGCGGCCCTTTGCTCAACTTGCGCGTCCGACAATTCAAGGTCGAACTGTGCGAGGATCTCATCACCTGCCACACACTCAATCCCTTGGTAGGCGAGAACCGGCTCAACCGAGACGACGGCGGGACTCCCCCGGAGGAACGCCGTCAGCTCGGCGAGCTGCGACTGCACGGCTCCCGGGCGCAACTCGATCACCGCGATCCCAGCCTGCTCGATCACCTCGACCCGTTCCACCACGGAGAAGTCTCGGGGGAGGTCCACTCGAAGCTGCGCCGCCTCGGGCTGAACCTGGGCGTTGTCGGCCTTCTTCAGCACAAGAGCCAGGGCGGAGGAGGTGGGCACCAGTTCAATGGTCGTCCCCTGGTAGTCGTAGGTGTATTCCGTCTGGGCCAAGCCCGCTTGGGAGAGAAGAAGCGCGCTCAGCAGGGCGGCGCCTCCCGTGAGAACGGAGAGTCTGGATTGGGGATTCATGGTGTCTCGTAGGGGCTCGGCGTGGGAGGATCCAGAGGCAAGTGTGCGGTTGGGTAGTGGGGGTGGATTGGACCGTGTCCGGTGGTGTCAAGCTCCAGCGATGGGCTGGCTGACCTGCACTCACTCGCGTGAACTCCGGGACCTCAGAAGATGGCGATCATCCGTTCCCGTGGGGAGATCGGTGATGTGGCGGCCCGGAAGTCCGGCGCGGCATCCCGTCGCGGGTCCGCACTCGGACGAGTGAAGAATCGGGGCGATCGACGTCACGGTGCATACAATTCGACATCCGGGGAAAGAGGCTTGGCGCAAGGGGCCACCAGGGCGCCGTTCCTGGCCGCCTCTCCAAGGTCAGCCGGGAGGCGGGGTCCGAGAGAGTCCCCTCCCAGGAGCTTGGATCGCCAACTCGACTGGATCCGTTCGGTCCATCAGGATTCTCTTGGGGGTGTTCGCGGGCTGGCCCGATCCGGAAGGCGGGTGCGGCCCGGTCCCTGGCCGGGGCCAGGTAGTCCTGGCAGTCCCCGCTTCCCTCGTGGGACACCCCCGAGCGGGTGAGAACTGATCCCGAGTCGGGAGGTCGGGCCCGACCCGCAACTCTCCTGGTGCAGCCCGCCCCCCCGGCGATGGGTCGCGAGCCAGCCGTGGAGTTGCGTCGATGCCCCAGATGCGTCACCCGCTCCAATCCTGCAAGGCATGATGGCGGCCTCAAGATGGGAGCATTCGAAGCGTCGGTCTACTGCTTCGTGGATTATCCAAGCAAGAACGAACGGTCCGGCATGCCCCTGCGATTCAACATCCATGCCAGGGGTGTCCTGCCTGGAACCCGCTCGCCTTCAGCGTGAAGACGACTTCTGGTTATCGCGACACGACCATCCGAGTGTCTCCCCACGGGGAGTGTTCAGGGCCCTATCTCAACATGCACCGACGAAGAATCACTGATTCCACCCTCCTCCTCGCACTGGCAGCTTGCAGTTCAGGCTCCGCGCCAGAAGAGCCCTTCGTTGTTGACCTAGAGGTTCCAGGATTCTCCGAGTCCGATATCACCGTCGCACTACGCGACGAAGTCTACGAGTTGGCGCTCACGGAGGGTATCGCGTACGACGAGACTACGCTGACACTGCGACTCACATCCCCCACGCGAGACTACATGCCCGGGGATGTTCTTGTCTTCTCCGATGCCGGAGACTACATCGTGTTGCAGATCGAGGAGAGCGATTCCTCTGACTCTGGCGCTACCTACATATGTAGCCAGCCACACATCTCTGAAGTCCTCACTTCCGGGAACCTCTCCTTCCGCGTCGCTCCAGATTTCTCGAGCGTGCCAACAAGCGGCATGCCCGGTCCAAATAGTTCGACCGGTCAGGTCGGTCCAGGAAATGTGATCGATCTTACCAACTTGTCGCTATTCGACATCACTGTCGGCTCAGATGGCCAGGTGGACTTGGAGAACAGCTCGATTCTTGGTGAAGGCCTGATCGACTCCTCCGCAGGCATCGACAGCATCGATGTCTCCAACTCCAGCAGTGGGTTCCTCAGGGGAAGGATTCTGTCAGGCGGCCTAACCATTCATCCCACAATAGATAACCATGGGCGCATAGACGCCAATGGCGCATTCTCTTATTACGGACACATTGACGCCAAAATAGTTTATGGATTCGTGATACAATTCGAGTCGAGTGGGTCGGTGGACTTGGAGTTCCATCACGATCTCTTACCCCCGATCACAGTCCCGATACCGGGCACGGCAGGGGCGCTCAGCGCCAAGCTCTCCATCCCGGGAGGCGCGTATCTGCGCTCGTCCGCGACTGCCGATTGTATTGTCGAGTACTCGGCGGAGTACCTCTACAGCTTCGACTACGAAGCCCAAGACTCTCCCTGGGGTGGATTCACATGGTCGTGGTCCGGTGAAAGCTCGCAAGTCCAGACAGACCGTTCCGTCGAGATGTTCTTCGACGGGCGAGTTACCGCAGGACTCTATGTCGAACCGACTGTCAGCATCCAAGCACTCTATGCGGTGGGGGTCTCGGCCTGGTTGCGGCCCTTCGTTGAAACGGACTTGATTGTGCCTTGGCAACCGAATCAGGCAGAACTTTTTTTGGGTATCGAGGGGGGACTGGGATTCGACGTTGCCGGTTTGTATCACTACCGCTCTGAAGACCTCCTCGGATTGCAACCTCTTTCTTGGGACCTTGTGGACTCCCAAGGAACCGGCACCGAAACTTCCGCCCCTTTGTGCCCTGAACTCGCGTTCACTGTTCCGCATGGCGGTTCCGCATTGCCCCTCGAGGCTCAAGCTGATACGTCCGGGCCTCTTGGCTTTACGGTCCAGTCCATGCCAGAGCACGGGTTCCTGGGGCCGGTCGATCCCATCGACGGCACTGTGCTGTACACACCCAATTGGGGATACACAGGACCTGATCGATTCGAGTACACCGCATACTCTGGACCCCTCGTGGGAAACACCGCGAACGTGTTACTCAACGTCATGGACGGAACAGCTCCGGAAGGAGTGTTCTCTTACCTCTCGACAGTTGGAGCTGCAGTGCAATTCGACGCGAACGCCACCACCGATTCGGAGAGCGAGGCCAACCTGCTCCAAGTTCGCTGGGACTTCGAAAGTGACGGGCAGTGGGATACATCATGGACGACTCAGAAAACGGCATCCCACGTTTATCCGCAACTAGGAACCTATGTATGTCGGCTTGGCGTCCTAGACCCCGACGGAATGATAGGCGTGGTGACCGGCCTCGTGATGGCAACGCCAAATGGAAGCGGCTTTGGCTTCTGGAGTCTTTCTGATGAGGGATTCATAGCGGGAGGCCAGAACGGTGCTTTCCGGGCCTACGATTACCCTAGTGAGGTTGTCTCGAGTCTCTGGTCCCTCTTCAACGACGGCCTGAGCGCCCGACTCGAATGGGAGGACGATAGCAACTGCGAAGGCTACAACCCGAACACACAGTACGGAATGGCTGTCCGTAGTATTACGAATCAGCAAACGTCGCTTCTCACTGTCTCTTGGTCTGGAATGGGAGAGACCCAAGATCCGTCCTTCGAACTGATGAGCCTCTACGTTGACGGAGTTCTGATTGGATCGGCCCACGCACCGGGTGGCGGCCTTGGTTGCGCTGGCGGTATGGCTCCGGTCGTATCCAGTCCAGCCCCTCCTCAGCAGGTCGTCTTGGTCCCCGGCGAACACATCCTCGCCATCGACGCGACGACGAACGATGGTCTCTACCATCACGAAGCCTGGTACCAGTTCGAGCTCGAGCTGCAAGTCCTCCCCTGATTATTTTCATGGTCGCGGGATACCGGCACCAGCATGAGGCACGCAAGTCATGTTCGTCACGGGGCTAACTCCGAGACATAAACGCCAAGGCCTGCCTGATCCAACCCGCGTTTCTCACCAATACCTCGTCAACAGGCTACTGTTCATCGCTCAGCGCTGGTATCTGGCCCCGTCGTCATGGCCACGCCTAGCGGCTCCATTGATTTCGCTCGATCAGGGCTCGGCGCGGGCCCCCGATTGCTGCGGCCCATCGACGGCCTGAAAGCGCAGGCCGAGGTCGGGGCCCTTGCAGGGCGACTGCGATGAGCAGGGTGACGGCGGCGAGGGTGTCGATCGAGCGCACGCCCATCGCGCGCAAGCGTGGGAACTCGACCGAGCGCTGCGCACGGAGGTGGACTGCACCGACGACTGCGTGGAGGTCCCGGCCATCCCATGAGCCGGGCGAGCTCCTCAGAGGAGAGTATTCAGGGCACTCGGCAGCCCGACCCCGACCGGGCACCCCCAACTCCCCTATCCGGTCCAATCGGGGTACGATGCTCAGCCCCAGCAAGCGCTTTTCACCGAAGCTGCATGAACGATTCGGCACCGCCGGAAGGCTCTTCGAACTCCCCGGACGAGACTCCCCAACCTGACGACAGCTCCGCGCGGCACGAAGACTCGCAAGAGCCCGTGTCGGAGGGCGGGTGTGGCGACGACGCGGGTGGGGTCGCCCCGGACCACGCGCGGACGGGTTCGTCGGAGGACGCGGAGACGCCCCGCGACGACCCCGCCCCCGACGGGTGGTCGACGGCGTTCGAGCTCGGGCGCTGGAAGGCCGGGGACGAGGCCGGCTTCGAGGCGTTGCACGAACGCTTCGCGGGGCTGCTCGCGGTTCGCGTGCGCGGTCATCGCGCCTGGCCGTTGCTGCAGGCTCGGCATCAGGTGCAGGACCTGGTGCAGGAGGTCTGGGGGCAGGTGGTCGAGGACACGCGGCGCTCGTTCACGCCGCGGGGAGCGGGAAGCTTCCTGGCCTGGCTGGCCTCGTTGGTGGAGCACAGGCTGATCGATCAGACCCGGCGGGACACGACGCTGAAGCGAGGGGACGGGGTGCGGCCGGAGGACCTGGACGAGGTCCTGCGGGGTTCCGACGACGTACAGGCGCGGCCGGCGGCGGTCGAGACTCCGACCGGGCACGCTCGGCGGAGCGAGCTCGAGGAGCGCATAGCGATGATCCTGGGGACGCACGAGCTCGAGGCCTGGGAACTCCGGCAACAGGGCTACAGCTTCGCCGAGATCGGGTTCGCCATGCGCTTCAGCGAGTCCGCGGCGCGTGGGCTGTTCGGTCGAGCCCGACAGAAGATCATCGCGGAGCTGGGCGGAGACGAAACGAGCTGAGAACGAACGCCCCGGACCCGGGTTGCGATCTAGTTGACTAGCCATGAACCGACCCCCCCTCCACGGCCAGACGAACGTGTGATGCCGCGCGCGAGGACCACGTCCACTCCGGGTGAGCAGCCGGGCTACGAACAGGTCCTGGACCTGGCGCTGCGCAAGCTGGACGGGGGCGAGGCGCTCGACAGCGCCGGGCTGTTGGAGCACTTTCCGGGCGCCGAGCGACTGGTGCAGCAGGTGCTGGCCGCCGTCGCGCGCTACGAACGCTTCGCCCGCGAGGATCGCAGGCGGCGCGGCGCGGCGCCGCGGCCCGAGCTCTACGTGAAGGGAACCGAGCTGGGCGACTACCACATCGTCGAGCTGCTCGGCGAGGGTGGGATGGGGGTGGTCTACCGCGCGCGCCAGCGATCGCTGGCCGGACGCGAGGTGGCGCTCAAGGTGCTGCGCCGCTCGTTGGTGGA
>JAJRTE010000294.1 GCA_024278455.1 Myxococcota bacterium | reverse complement strand
GGGGCGATCCCGGCTGGTCCTGCAAGACCTGGACAAACCGCCTGGCCACGCTGTCAAGCACCGCACGGTGGTTGACACTCGTGCCAGGAACGGGAGAATCGCCCGGAAACTCCATCCCGCGTGGCAGGGGGCAACAGTGCGGTTCTACATCGACGAAGCTGGTGACTTTTCACTTCCCATCTCGTCACATGACCACCGAGTGGCTGTCGTGATGGGTGTGGCCATTTCGGACCTAGTCTCGAAGGAACTCAGATGTTCCTTCGAGCGCTTCGAGGCGAGTCTATCAGCGAAAGAACGGCAACAGGGAGAAACCAAAGGCAGTCGGTTAGCCCCTTCTAGCTTGGAGAGATTCTGCAATCTGCTAGCAGAGTACGATGGCATCTCCTTGACGCCGGTGACATTGGACCTCTCCCACCTAGCGACCGGGCCGCAACAGCCAATGAATGAACAGATGTACGATGTCGTGCTGTCTTGGTCCACGCGGATGGCTTATCCCAGGGCGCAGCGTGAACTGGATCTACTTGCTCGTCAGTTTCGAAACCTCAGCGCCGTTCAGGCAACGCGGTTGTTCGCATCGGCTTACTGCATACGTGAAGCCCTGCAACATGCGTTCATTTTCCTAACGGACCGCGGTCACGAACACTCCTGGGGAACAGTGAGTGTCGAACTTGACCGTGTGCAGCAGAGGCCGGGCAACCGAGAGGAGCGTGTCTTCTCGATCGCTCTATTCTCATGGCTAGTCGGCTGGAGTCGGGTCGAGCCATTCACATTCGTTGAGGAGGTCTATATTCCAGGTCACCCCCTCCGCGAGAAATACGACACCGGGACCGGAGTCGATCTGTCCTTGATGCTAAGAGACAATATCCACTGGGTCGATTCCAGGGAGTGCTGGGGAGTCAGAGTTTCGGACATCGCCGCTAGGATCGTGTTCGACGCTGCCCGTACGCTCGGCAGTGATAGAGACGCCCTCGGGCGCTTCGCTTCGCTAATGCGATCCTCATATTATGGGGCCATTCGAGGCCCCGGCCTTTTCACGCCACTCAATACGGTGCCGCAGCACTTGAGGGCGAGATTCGACCCTCTCTGCGCCGCTCTCAGGGCGCGTGACTCTGGGAGGTAGGCCCGCCTCCCCTCCGCCGCCTGGGCGGCCTCGGTTTCCTCGTTATCCTCGGTACGGTGAGGTGCAACCATACCCTCGATCCGACGCCCATCGTTCCCGGTACGGACAAGCACGCCCATTGGATGCTTGTCACAGACTCCGGATCCTCGGAGACTGTGCTCTGCGAGGTTCGTTGGCCTCAGTGTGGCCTCTGGCTCGGTGGGACCATCTTGTCGAGGGGAGAACAGATGCAGTTCTATTGCCCGCGGTGCGAGAGGCTCAGGCCGACACGTGTCCTCACGCCAACTGCTGTCGGTCAGCCAAGCGCGCAGAGGTGGTTCGACGAAGATCATCGCGACATTCAGTGGTATCGCCGATGCCGGGAGTGCCAATTGTGCGGCCTCAAGTTCCTGACCGCAGAGATCGAGGAATTCCTGCTGGAAGAACTTGCCCAGCTCCGAGACATGGCAGCCCAGCACCAAGCACGGAAGGTCAAGCAGATCCGGCGGCGCTGCCCTTGGCTGAATCCAAAGGAGAGCATTCCGGAGAAAATTGCTGCGGGTCTTGTTGCCAACGCGGCCTGGTGGCTAACGCACAACTCCGGGTTCCCGGTCAGAGCGCGAGGACATGCGAGCAGACTCCAAGAACTTCGCCACGGGTGGGAGGTCACGTTCGGGGCAAACAAGTTCCTTGTGGGAGAGGCGTTGTCTGATTGTCGAAGCAAGCTGAACTCTTTCATGGACAGCGCCGCGACTGGAAGGCTACTGAAGCTATCGGAAGTCCGACGAGCACTTCACAGCCCCTTCACGTGGGCCGTTGCGAACTACGCGGGTGACATGTACGAGGGTGAATACCCGGCCACAGATGGCCGAATGATCTTCGGTGCCACGGCCATCGACCTGGATGATGCTGTGGGTTTTGTTCTTCGCGCTACCGATGCTACCGGCTTGTTTCTGGACGACCTCTCCTGAGAAGTCCCAGCACCGGATGCATTCACCGATCGTCCGGCGACTCGCTCGCGCCGTCTTCACTACCTGGGCCACTATTATGGTCGTCGTTTGGATTTGTTGGTCCACCTTCCTCGGCCTTGCCAGCCGCCTTCTTCTTGCTCGTCAGAAGCTCACTGTCTTCGACGGGCGGCCTTGTCCGGCTTCCGCCTGGGGCAGTCGCGAGCGCGAACGGGCTTGGGGTCATCTGAGACACAACTCGGACACTTTCCTCCTCTGCTTGCTCTGCCCGGAACGAATGATCTGCCGCATTCCCCGCACTTGACGTGATTCCGGCAGCGCCAGCAGACTCCTGCCTTTACGAAAACGCGGAGTTCCTTGGAAAACCACTCGCCGCAACAGTAGCACCGGATGCCTGCCATGGCCTCCCTCAGTTCGCGCTCAAGATCCTCGTCACAACCTGCCGAATCATTGCGCTGAAGGATCTCCTCAAGGTCCTCGGTGTACTTCTTCCCACCGAAGGGGTTCCTCTTTCGGTTGTGCCGGTTTGACCATTCGCCCACAGTCTCTCCTCTCAAGGATGGCAGGTTCCATTGGCGGTAACATTCCACACTATACATGCGTCGAGAGACTCCGACCAACCGAGTACGGACGCTCTGGTATGCTCAGCCAACCGATGGCCACGAACACCAGCCAGAATCTGCGACAGCTCGCTGCGGAGGCAGGGCTGCCCTTGAGCGAAGCCCGCAAGCTGCTGCGGTGCGCTAGACTCCCGGAGCCCCACGCAAGCCAGAGAATCAAGGGCCGGCCTCTTCGTCGCGTACGTCGGGCCTTGGACCTCGGGGCCGAACCAGGATCCGGCCCAGCCCAAGGGCAACTGACACGGGGAGAAATCGACGCCAGGATCCTCGGGCCGTTGCTACGCAAAGGGAAGGTGGGTCGGACCCGGACCACGCCGATCGAAAACGCCTACGGTCACGGAATCCCGGACGACCAGAAGGCAGAGGCGAAGGAGCGGGTCGAGGAACTCCTCCGTACCGGCATCCTTCGCGAGAAGCGAAGCCAGAGTCGCCGCCATGTGTACCTGAGCTCCGAGGGGCGTGCTCTGTCTGAGGCAATACGCGAGAGCCTGCGTCGGGAAGCCGAGAAGTAGTCAGGTGAAGCCGCACAACTGGGGCGTACTCACAAGGGAGCATCGAGCGGGGACAATTGGCGGACTGTTCGCCGCCACGGTCTTGTGGCCGCAACAGAAGGGCATCTGCGGCACCTGGCGGCATCCCGCTCCTGCATGGTTCCGAGAAACCGCGACCAGTCCCCGTTGGGCGAGTGTTTGTTCGTATCTCCGGTTGTCAAGCACCACCGGGTGGTTGACGGCGGCCGTTTTCCGATTGGCTGACCGTCCGGCACGAAGCTCCCCAGTACGGGAACTCCCGGAAAAGTGCGCGGCTCTGCCTGCTCGCCGATGGACGGGGTGATCGTGGAACGCGGCCCTGCACAAGTCCTTTCGCAACAACCGGTTCACGTCGGGCTCCCTCTCTTCGCAGCCCTCCGGGCTCCGCAGCCTGCAGGCCAGGGGGCTCCGCCGGTTGGAGGGGAAGGGGCGACCCCGCATCCGGATCCTCCCCCTGGCGCGTAATTTCAGCAAGAACAGGCCCGGGCTGCTTTGAGCCCGGGTCCGGTGCATTGTTCGGCGTGCCTTACCGCCGCAGGAACCCCCGCACGTCCTCGATGCTGTACGGCGGCACCCGACGGTGGAGGACCGCGTGGCAATTGGGACAGACCGGCCTGAGGTCCGCCACCGGATCCACGACGTGCGACCCCTCCGCCTCGGACAGCGGCCGTAGGTGGTGGACGTGGATGTATCCCGCCGTAACCGGCCCGTACACCGACCCGAAGCCCATACCGCAGGCAGAGCAGTCCGTCCCATGCGCCGCGATGCACTGGGCGCGAACCGCAGGGTTGCGCTCGTAGCCGCTGACCCAGACACGGGTCGCGGCCCCCTCGACCAGCGGCGACCCCGACGGTAATTCGTCGGGTGAGGCGAACGCCCCGCCCCAGCCCGCCGCGACCAACTCGCGCTCAAGCCTCGCCACATCGTCGGGGCCGAGCGCCTCGACGACGAACTGCTGGGTGCGGCCGACCTGAATGGCCACCTCGGGGATTCCCGGCTCCCACGTCACCGGCCGCTGGTGCTGCCAAGGAACGCCGCCCGGTTCGACGATGGTACTGGCCGAGACGAACCGGTACGGGCCGGCGACGACACCCCGCCCGACGATGCGCGGCCCGTCCTTGACGTACATGACATCACCCGGCTGCATCTCGTAGGCGAGCTGTTTGACACTCCACTTCTGCGAGGAGGCCAGCCGCGACCAGACGGTCTTGGGCACCGCCGCCTCGCCGGGCGACAGGTCGATGTCGTTGAGCGGATCGTACTGGATGGCGGCGACGCCGAGTTGGCGGCACTCCCGCCACAACGAAGGGCCATGCTTGCCTGCCCGGAACGCCATTCGCCAGGTCTTCATCGACTCCTCCCGCGTCTTGGCTTACGCCGCCGACAAGATTTTGGACCTCGTATAATCGGTCATCCGAGCGTACTCGCAGGATAACGGCTGCGCCGGCCCTGACCAACTCGGCCGCAAGGGTAGCCCGTGCCGCGTCTTGCATCATCCAGGCTTCTTCTATCCCGGAGCGCGTCAGCTGACCGCGTCCCCGAGAAGGTTCTCTCAGCATGTCGGATGGCCGTCAAGCACCGGACGGCTCTTGATGTCCCCGCACACCACGGTAGTGTCCCACGACTGCAATTCACTCTGCAGAAGGGAGATACGACCGATGGTAGCGAGGCGAAGACGTAGAGACACGGACCCGAAGAAGGTAGTCGGCTACATCCGGGTGAGCACCGACGAGCAGGCTCTCGGCCCGGAGGCCCAGAGGACGGCCCTCGAAGCGTGGTGTAAGGCGAACGAAGCCGTCCTGGTGGCCGTGTGCGAGGACATCGGGGTTTCCGGGGCGGCACCCCTCGAGAAGCGTCCCGGCCTCAACCAGGCGCTCGACACGCTCACCGTGGAAGGCGCTGGCGTTCTGCTGGTGGCGAAGCGGGATCGGCTGGCCAGGGACGTGATCATCGGGGCCATGGTGGAACGGCTGGCCGAGAGGCAAGGAGCGAAGGTTCTCGCCGCGGACGGTACCGGAAACGGGGACGGACCCGAGCACCAGCTGATGCGGAACATGATCAACGCCTTCGCCGAGTACGAACGGAGGCTGATCGGAGCCCGGACGAAGGCGGCGCTGGCCGTGAAGAAGGCCAACGGGAAGCGCGTCGGGGGGATCCCGTACGGTATGCGTCTCGCGACGGACGGTGAGACCCTTGTGCCTGATCCCACCGAGCAGACCGTCGTCCGGATCGTGAAGGCCATGCGGAGGAAGGGCGGGACGCTGCGGGCCATCGCGGACGAATTGACTCGGCGAGCAATCATGACGCGGACGGGCGGGTACTGGCATGTCCAGACGGTGAGCAACATCGCCAGGTCTTGAGGATCGGGGTGACTGCTGAGCGAGTAGCCCAGCCTGAAGGACTTCCTTTCACAACCCCGGAATCTTCCTGAGCGCCCCGTGGTCCACGAGGGTGTCGAACTGCGCCTTGAGGGCCCTGGCGAGAATGGTGTCCGTGATTACGGTGCCCGCCTCGATGTTCCGCTCGTGGGCGGCCTCGGTGAAGTTGGCCGAGGTGATGAGGGCCCGGTCCTCGTCGATGACGATGCACTTCGCGTGGAGACAGGCCCGCTTCTTGCCGTCGGTGGTGAGAGACCTGGGGTCATGGAAGACCTCGGGGAGCCGCTTGCCGGGCCAGATCTCCAGGCGGAAGGCATCGGCGAACTCCCGGAGGAGGACGGCATCGGCGGTGTCGTCCCGGTGCTTGCGGTGGACGTTCACGAAGAGCCGCACCTCGAGGTCCGGCTCGGCGTCCATCCTCTTGGCCAGGGGGCCGAAAAGCGCCTCGGCCTTGCTCCCGGTGTCCAGGGCATAGCTCGCGATGAGGACGCTCTCCCGTGCCTCGCGGAACAGCTCCTGGACGACGACTGCGGTATCACGGCTTCGGCCGACCATGACCTCGGTGCCCGACCACACCAGGGCCACCCGGTCGGTGATGGCTTGGGCGGCGGCCCTCTCCTCGGCCAGGAGCCGGAGCATGTACGCGATGTGGGCCGGAGCCATCCCATCCGCGGACAGCTCCCGGAGCTCATTCAGGACTTCCTCCACCACCTCGTCCGGGACGTTTCCCTGCAACTGGCTGCGGTGGAAAGGTGGCGCAACTCGCCCTCCCTCGAGTGCCGCCGCCAGCCCCCTCATGCTCGGGCGGCCCAATCCACGCAGCACCGACATCAGGTTACCTCGCCGTCGAAGAAGGCCGTGTCCGCCGTCGCCACGGTGGGGACAACCAGCGCCCGGTCGAGGAATTCATTGCGCCTTTCGCAGCTCGTCTCGGCGATGAGAACACAGCCGTGGCACGCGGAGCCGTGGAGGAAGCGTTCTTCATGGGGATTCGCGGGGTCGTGCTGGGCACATACCGGGTCGTTGGAGCAGAGGCGGCCGAGCTCCAGGGCGCGCTGGAGATGGCTCTCGATGTCCCGTCCCACCTCCACCAACCCTCCGAGGGTTCCCTCGGAACCGGCCGTTCCGGTGTAGAGCAGGATCCCGTAGCCGTACTTGCCTGCGTACACCCGCTCGCGGATAGCGCTGGCCGAGTAGCCGCATTCCAGGGCAACCGCTGTGATCAAGAGATGCGAGAGGCTGTGGAGCATGACGTAGGGGAGCCCGGGGAAGGTCGCGTCCTGCGCCCCCTTCCGCTCCTTCCAGGACTCGAAGCCCGCAATCAGGTGCTCTGATCGCGCCCGGACTCCGGGCTGTCTCAGCCAACCATGGACAGCATCGCTGGAGAAGGACAGGAATACGCCCTCTCCCTTGTTCTCGATGGCAGGCAGCCAGGTCGTCTCCCGAGCAAGAGGGGCCGACTCCACATGGAGAGAGAGTTCGCCATCGATGTCTGGCATGGAGGATTCGAAGCGAGTGAAGCCAACCTGGGCCATCACCTCACGGAGACGGTGGACGAGGACCACGCGGTCGAGGCGGCCCTGAAACTCGGCGGGCAGACCTTCCAGTGATTTGGTCCGGGCGTAGAAGTCTCCGCCGGGAACATCCTCGCCCACGGAGTCAGGCGAGGCCATCAGGGTTTCGATCTCCGCCTGCTTGATGCCTCGGTGCTCAGCCGCTGCGCCGCTCTTTCGACGCTGAATATCTCCCCAGACGGCCTGGGTGTCATGCACCTCGAGGGCGTTCAGAACCCGGGCCTTGCGGCGCTCACGGACCACATCCTCGACGCTCTCACAGTATTGGAGGTAGTCCTCGAAGACCTCGTCCACCGCGCCCTTCAGGGCGGCGTCGGTGTCGGGAATGGCGATCACGCTGATGATCTGCGAGAAGTAAGCGTTGGAGGCCGAACGGGTGAGTAGGCGGTTGTGCTCCTCACACGGATCCCAGATCCGAGGCCCCAGCCATGGCTTTCGGCCGGAGCACTTCCCCAGCACGTGCTTGCCGGGGATTTTGGCGTGAGAGAGTTGGCGACGACGATTGTTGCTGCGTTCGTCCCGCACGTAGATCTCGGCGAAGTCGTTGCCGGCACCACCCTCGTCAAACCACAGTTGCCCGGCCCGGTCGTGGTCGTAGGTCTCGCGGACGAAGGCGTACCAGTCGATATCGCTGATGTGCCCCTTGACACAAGCCTGGACGAAACGAACTGGGATCACGGAGATAATCTTGCGGTTCCGGTCGAGGTAACCGCCCTTCACGAGCCGGTCCCAAGGGATTAGGGGACGGGTTCGGTACAGGCGCCCGTCAGGGGCCTGGTAGGTTTCATCTACCTGGGCCAGGAACCACGCCGGGAAGAGGAAGGCCGTGATGCCCGAACGTGGCGCCGCGGGGTCGCCGCTATCAACAGGTGGCTCGTAGAGGGTCAGCTCGTCCAGCGACAGCAGTTCGCAGAGGTAGCTTTCGAGGCGCTCGTCGAAGACGCGCTTCTGCTTGGCGAATTGCCAGTGGTCCAAGCCCCCAATCAGCACCGAGTGGTTGGGAAGATCGACCATGGAGCCCGGCCCAAAGGTGGTGAGCAACTGGCTCTTGCGCAGCTCTCCCGTGGGCGGGATCTTCTTGCCCCGGCTCTTTCTACTCATAGCTGTCCCCCTCCACGTCGAAGCCATCCGGGTTTCGGAGCCACAGGTTCACCGTGGGCTCTACATCCCGGAGACTGCGGTGCACCTTGAACTTTCGAGCCTCTTTCGGCTGGCGGTCGAGGTCCGGGTCCAGCGGGTTGAAGAGCAGGGGCGGGGCCACGCCAACCTCTCTCTGGTACTGGAGCTCCCCCTTCCGGGAGGCGATGCTCTCCCATGTGTCCAGCAGGTCTTGGACCCGCCCCCTGAGCTTCTGCCGCAGCTCCTCCTGCTCCTCTCCGCTGAGTTCCTTGTCGTGGCCCTCCGCCCGTCGGGAGATCGCCTCGAGCACGAAGTCCAACTCGTTGCGGTGCCGGGTGATGGCCGCCGCCCGGCGGGGCGCCGTGAGTTCCTGATGCCCCAGGCGAGCGAGCGCCACGGTGATCCCGGCGATGCCTCGATCGATGGCCCGTGGCGAGAAGGGGGTGACGCTGCTGGCCTCGACCGCCCGGTAGAAGCTCTCGTGCCAGGCCTCGAACCGTTCGTAGTGGGATCGGTCCCGGGGCCGGTGAACGTTGAGCAGGGTAACCACCAGGCCCGGACGCTCGTCGTCGCGGCCGACGCGGCTGGTGGCCTGGATGTACTCGGCGGCGGTCTTGGGCTGGCCCAGAACCACCATGAGCCCCAAGCGGGTGATGTCGAGGCCGACCGAGATCATGTTGGTGGCCAGCGCCACGTCGATCCGCTCCCTCTGGTCGAAGGTCAGGGCGAGCCGCCGTTTGGTGTCAGCGACCTCGTTGGTACTGACCCGGCTGGTGAGTTCCCGAGGCTCGGCGAACTTCTTGCGATTCGCGAAGAGCGACTGCTCCATGTCGTTGCGGCAACGGCGGCGGCCGTAGTCCACGAGACGGGAGCGCACCTCGTCCTCGACGATGCGGCGGCTGCCTCCCAGCTCCCGCAGCGAGTTGAAATAGCCGAGCAGCGTCATGTAGGGGTCGGCTGGGTTGTCGGGGTTCCGGGCTCCTCCGGACTCCTGCCAGATCTTCTGCCCGGCCGAGAGCAGCGCCAGGTAGGTCCGCAAGAGCACCACCTTCAGATTGCGCCCCTGGGCGGCGATGCCCACGTAAGTGCGTGGGTTGCGCTCTGCCGTGCTCACCGTCTTGGCGAAGAAGGAGTCCCGCCGGTCCGGCCCCGGTGGCGGGAAAATGTCCACGTTGGAGCGGCCGAAGAGCCCTCGAATCTGCCGCTCCGCCCGTCGAACCGTCGCGGTGGAGGCAATGATCTTCGGTCGCAACCCTTCGCCGCCCACGGGGTCGGCGCACAGGGCATCAATGGCCGTCTCGTAGAGACCGACCATGGTGCCCAGCGGTCCGGAGATCAGGTGGAGCTCGTCCTGGATGATGAGGTCCGGCGGCGGCAGCGGCTGCTCCAAGGCTCTGCCCACCCCGAGCCGGGTCGGGCCGTAGAAGCCGTCCGTGTTGTACCGCTGTACCCGCCCAAAGAGACCAGCGGTCTCGCCTACCCAGGGCAGGTTCGCGAACTTGTCAACCGTGGCGATAATGAACGCCGGGAGCCGCCGGTAGATGGGATCGTCCACGGCCAGGATGGGCAGACCGCGCTCCTGCTGCCGCCCGTGGAAGGCGCAGCGACGGCTCACACACATCACCCGCAGGTCCGTCGGCTCGTTTCCGTTTGGGAGCAGGGTGAAGCTGTCCTTCTGGAACCTGGTTCCGCACCAGGGACAGTTCTCCAACGGGATCGGTGACGGCGCGCGGCGATCGTTGTTTTGGTATGCGATCGTACGCGCCCGCGCCGAGTACTTGTTCTTGTCATCCTTCCTGCCCATTGCGTTCGGCGTCGCCGTTTGACCTACCCACAGGCCGATCTCAAAGGGCCATGCGCCCAGCTTGGTCACGTCGTCCTGCCGGTCCAGTTCGAGGGCACAGATGAGGGTCGCGGCGCGGCCGAGCTGGTCAAGGGTCAGCAGGCGCAGGGTGTAGCGCATGATCACCGACAGGCCTGCCGAGTGGATCGACGGGTCCCGCAGGCGACGCAGCACCATGGTGAAGGCCGCCAGGCCCAGGTACGCCTCGGTCTTGCCGCCGCCGGTGGGGAAGAAGAGCAGGTCCACCACCTTGCGGTCCGGATGCTCGCCGTCGATCACGCCCGCCATGTTGGTGAGCAGGAAGGCGAGCTGGAATGGATACCAGGTGGGCGGGTCAAGGTCGGCGGGACTCGCCTCGGGTTTGCCGTGGCAGCTCCGTTGGCGGATCGCCGTGGCGATAGCCTTGTTGGCAATCCGGAACGCCTCGAGGACGTGGGGCTGGTCCAATGCGTCGAGACCGGCTTGGATGCGGTCCCGGGCTCGGGCAGCTCGTGTCATCAAGTCTCGGCCCACCTGGGCGCGCTCGGGGTCGCTCGGGAGCCGGTCAAGCTGGCTCTCGATCCACTTCCCGTAGCTCGTGACCATCGGCCCCACCATGGCTCGGACGGCCTCGGCCGAGTCTGCGCCCGCCAAGGCCTCGATGCCCAGCTCCACCTCGTCGAGCTGGGCCGGCACAACCTTCTCCACATCCGCGGTGGGCATCCAGGTGGTTCGCACCTCCCGGCAGCCGCCGTCGGCGGTCAACGCCACCGCTGAGATGTTGTGGCCCACGGCGTACTCGACGGCGTCGGCGAATTGGAGGTCGGCCACCTTCTCGTCCCAGTCTTCGCTGTGCCGACCCCGCAGGTTGGGGCGCGGGACGAAGGGCTGGACTGCGTGCAGAGAGAGTTCGGCCTGGAACACGTAGGCAGCATCCCGGGCCATGTCAGGTTCCGGCTTCCGGTGGTTGACCAGGAAGACCGACGCCGAACGGGTGCCGGCCGGGACCAGGTTGGTGTCGCCCACCGGGCGTACCGACACCACCACCTGGAGCCCTTCCCCGCCGGGGACATCGGTCGGCACGGGCTCGCCCTCCCGAAGCGCGACCATGACTTCCGCCTCCCGTAGCAGTCGCCGCCAGCCCCGGGGGCGACTGGTGCGGTCGGGATCAACCCCAGCCTCACTGTCCTCGCCTTCGGCCTGCTCGGTGGTGGGCTCTACCTCAGCCTCCTCGTCGCCTGCGTCGATCACGGGGGCATAGTCGGCCCAGGCGATCCGCACTCTGAGCTCGCTGGTGTCGCGGGGCACGAGTACCGAGAGCCCCATGGACGAGGGGAATAAGGCCTTCCGGGCCGAGGCGGCCTCGGGGGCGTTGTCATCGTCGCCCTCCACCGGCCGAGTCGCCTGGTCGGGGGCGCCGTCGTCACCGTCGTCGTCGGACCGTTGCTCGAGTGGCGCCTCGAAGGGCACGAGGAAACCCGTCAGGTACCACTTGGAGGGGGAGACGGGCAGGATCTCCTCGGTGTAGGCATCATGGCCCGGCTCGCCCGGGCGTGGACCCACCAGGTCCAGACGCAGGGCGTCGAGGATGCGGCTTTGGACCGCGGCGGCGTCATTCATGACATTACCTCCTGCACCATCACGCGTCCTCCGGCCGGTCCATGGTGTCGAAGAGCGACCGTGTGGCGTTGGGCGCTGGTGCGGCCTTGGGCTTGGCCTTCTTCGGCGCCGACCTCTTCTTGCCCTTCTTGTCGTGCAGCCCGGCGGCGACTTCTTCCTGGTACCGCTTCTGGTTCAGGTCGAGCAGGCGGGACAGCACCTCATCGTGGACGGCCTCGGGCCAGCGGTAGCGGTAGGGCTTCTTCTTGGTGCCCCAGGTCTCCTCGTCGATCTCGTAGTCGAGGAGGAATTCGCAGTCCGTGGAGATGTCCGTCCAGCCGTAGGCATCGAGGACCGCCCGGTCCATGGCGGTGTGCAACTCGCGAAGCTTCACGATTTGGGGCTCGTGGTTATTCGGGTCGTGGAAGCGGTTGTAGAATTCTGTCAGGCCGATGCCGTGTTTCTTGCAGATCCCTCGACGCATCTCGTAGCAGTCCGTCGCCACTGCGCGCACGAGGTAGAGGCGCGAGCCTGGTGGAAGTGCAAACGTGTCAAAACACTTCGTCCCGGAGTAGGCGGGTGTTACGCCTGTGCTCGATCCCTCTCGCAGACTCCATGCGTCATGCGCCTGCGATTGCAGGACTGCAAACATGGCTGCGTCGTCAGAGGCAAAGACCTTCACTTTCTCGGAGTAGATGTTCTTCGTTGAACCGAAAGTAGGAGCACGGTACTTGGACAGCTTGGACATCACGATTATCCGATTCAGCTTGGAGCATCGAGCAAAGAACTTCTCACGCCGGTCCCAGAACTTCCAGAAGCACGCCTCGTGAACCTGCTTAGTGAGTCCGTCCCGATATGGCTTCACGCGTTCTTCCACAATCCCGAACGGTTCAGGAAAGGTCATGGCTTCCTTCTCATTCCGGTCCCCAAAGTTGATTACCCATCTTGAACCGTTGCTGTGTGGAAGCGAGTTCAGGTCCTCTCCCGTCACATATCGCCAGACCACTTGATAGTTGCGTTCGTCATGACGCATGAGGGCCTCAGCCTCGGCCTGCGAAAGCACGAACCCAATGCCCTGTACCTTCACACCGTCAGAGTGCAGAACCTTGTTGCTGGTCAGCGCGAGAGGATCTGCTGGCTCGTCTCTGGCCTCGAACCTGGAGTTGATGACCGGCACGCACCTACCGTCCAGTTCGCACGTTAGGTTCGCCAGCCCCTTCCGCATAGAGAACTGGACCACGTGGACACCAGCCGCGCCCGGCCACGGCGCCTTTGTCTTCGCCCAAGTCACCGGGTTTCCCTCACGGACCAACGACTGAAGAACACATGCTCTTGTTTCGCCCTCAAGAAGGCTGCTGGTGGCCACGATGGCAAATTGGCCTCCCAGTCGCGTTTTTTCTGCGCAGGAACGTACGAAGTAGCCGACCAGGTTGACGCTGCCCTTCTCATGAAGAACAAGTGTCCGAATGAGCGACGGGTATCGAACGCCGAAGACCGTCGATAACTTTCGGCCGCCTAAGTAAGGAGGGTTCCCCACCATCGCATCAAAGCCCGGATTCTCCCGCCCGAATACCTCCGGAAACTCGATCTCCCAGTGGAGCGGCGTCAGCGAATTCTCTCCGCTGGTGAGCTCCTCAACGATGCCCTTCAGGGAAAGCCGGTTCGCCTCGTTCTCCCGCCACGCCTCCACCTGGCAGCGGTAGTGGTTGCGTAGCTCCCCCCTGGCCTTGCCCTTGTCGGCCCCCATGAAGGCCGCCACCGCCAGGTCGCCGATGAGCCGGGCGTCAGCTAGTACGCTCTCGGCCTCACACCACGCTTCCCTCTTCTGGTTGTAGTCCCCTTCGTCGAGCCCTTGAAGGGCGATCCGCCATCCGAGTGCCTCCTCAATGTCTTGCTTCAGCTTCTCCTCGAAGAGGTCCATCGCCGGACCCTTGTCCGTCTTCCAGTGAAAAGAGGCGATCTGCCTCTTGGTGAGGCCCACGAGGGAGTCGCCGTGCTTGAGTGAGTGGTCGATGAAGGTAAACGCGTGATCCCTTGCCAAGGTCACCAGCCAGATAGAGAGCTTGGCCAGATTAACGGCGAACGGGTTCTTATCGACACCGTAGAGGCACCGTTGAGCCACCAGTCGACGGGCATGGAGAATGGGCTCCTCGTCGGCGGGAATCTTCGGCATGGCGTCGTGGGTCTCCCACGCCCCCACTAGACGCTCAGCGAGTTGGCGGCAGGTCTCCACCAGGAATGCGCCCGAGCCCATGGCCGGGTCACAGACCTTCAGAGCCAGGATCTGCTCGGGCGTGGGCATCTCGCCCAGGGCCTTGAGGATGGGCCTGAGCGTAGTCCGCACGATGGGCTGGGTCAATTCACGCGGCGTGTAATGTGAGCCGGTGCGGCGCCGCTCCTCGCCGGGTTGGAGGTAGAGCGTCCCAGGGGGCAGCAGCCGGGGCGTGCCGGCGGCGTCCAGCGACCGGGGCGAGACCCGGCGGCCCAGGGCCGCCACCACGTCTTCGGCGGTTGTTGCATCCTTGAGCGCCGCGGCAGAGGCGTCCGCGAGCTCGCTGTCCCCATGGTCCTTGAGCCACTTCTCGCGCTTGACCCCATCGACCTCCAGCAGCTCGTCCACGCTGACAACAATGTGCTTGGGCTTTACGGCGATGGACCGCCCGAAGGCCCGCTCCACTTCATAGCCCATCATCGCTTCGTAGACCGAGCCGACCTGCTCTACATCTAGCGCCCGGTAGGAGAGCCGCTCGCCGTCGAGCACCAGGAGGGCGTCCAGCACCCGGTGGATGCAGCCGTCCGAAACCCGGGGGGCCTCGAACTTCTCGTTCTTCACCCGATCGGCGTCCCGAGGGCGGCCCTCAAGAAAGGCAAACTCATCAGGGTTGAATAGCTGGCCGTGGCGTGTCGGCAGCCGCAACCCACCGTGCCCGCCGCCGTCGAAGATGAGGCGGAACAGCGACAGCAGCCAGGCGTAGGCCCCGTACCGCTGGTCCATAGTGTCGGGGTAGCGGCCGCCGTCCGTACGCAGGCGGTCGTAGAGGCCCGAGACCGAGTAGTTGTTGGCGTAGACCTCTCCCTCGGGCATCAGCCCCTCGTCCTCAGCGTAGAGTACGAAGATGAGGCGCATGAGCAGCGTCAGCAGTCCGCCGTAGACGTGTTGGGGGTCCTCTTGAGCAGTCTGATCGAAGATGCGGATGCCGTCATCGGGGTCCGACGCCTGAAAGCCCCGCAGCAGCTCCCAAAGGGCGCCCAGCACTTGGTCGGAGAGAGCGTTGGAAACTTCGGCCTGGTACTTCCGGCTCTCGGACAGAACATCACGGAGTCGCCGCCCGTCGGGGGCGGAGAAGACGCGGTGCTCCGAGAGCAGCATGTGCAGGGCGGCGAGGATCGGCCGCCCGCTCACCTCGCACATGGCGGCCACAGGAAAGGTGAGATACCCCGAGGACTCACCGCTGGGGGCATAGATCAGGCGCACGGCGTCGCCGTTGCACAGGAGACCCGCAGGGACTTTCACCTCACGCATGAGGCGTTCGAGCTTCGCCTGAGGGCTCGCCGACCAACCCGTTCGGCCCTCCTCATCGCAGGCCTCGTCGAGCGCGGTACCCCGAGACAGCACCTGGACGAGCATCAAGCACTCGCCGTCGCCCATGCTGTCCAAAACTGCGTATGTGGGGCGCAGAGTTTCATGGTAGTCAGGCAGGATCAGTTCGAGTCCATCGGGGATCGACGGTCCGCCCGGTGCGTCGGCGATGTCGTCGAGGGACCAGTCGAGCACCGTCCGGAAGAACGCCAACAGGTCGCCGATGGCGGGCTCGTCGTCCGTACCCAAGGCCGATTCGGGCGGATTCTCAACGACGAAGAGGAGCTTCTGCTGGAGCTCGGCCACGTTCTGGCTCGGCACAGCTTGGGCCTTGATCAGGGCGGGCGGGGAAACCACCAGGCCCACCGGTTGGAGAAGACCCAACCAGTCCTTGTGGACGCGCAGCTCGGGATCGTTCTTCGCCATCACGCCCCCCTTATCCCGACACCGGCCACAGGTAGACCAGCCCCACCGGCTCGACGCGGCGGGAACGCACCTCGTATCCGGTGCGGATTCGGGCGGGCTCGTCTCGGATTTCGTCCTTCAGGGCCAGAAGACGGGCCGCCCAGTGCTTCTGGTCGTCGGCAAGCTGCCCCTTCTCGGCCTGGGAGAAGTTCAAGGTGAGCTGCCGGGCCTCGGCGGCCGCCTTCTTGTGTTGCCGCTCGATGCGGTTCCGTTGGTCCTCCAGGATCCGCTTCATCTCGCGGGCCTCCTGCTTCCCCCGGGTCTCGAGGGCCCGCTCCGCTTGGCGGGAGAGCACCTCGGCCCGACGCTCAAGGTGAGGACGCAACTCACCGACATCCTGGGCGGCGTGCGCCTGAAGGCGTCTGCGAATGCCATCGGGCACTTCCCGCAGGCGAGGTTGGGCCAGGGCTTCGTCGAGCAGAGCGAGGACCTCCTTCTTGGCCCCTTCGCCGACGGGCTTGAGCTTGCTCCGGCCACGGGTGGCAGGGTCCTGCCACTCCGCCGCGACCGCCAGGATTTCATCGTGAAGGCGGGACGCCCCGTCGCCGTAGAGCGACAGGCGGCCAAGGGCTACCACCCGGGGGACGGGGTCGTCGGTGCGGACCACGCAGGCGCGGGTGAGCTCATCGTGGAGGAAGCCCTGGGCCATGAAGCGCCCAAGGAGGCGCTGCACCACCCGGTGCTCCAGGTGGAGGTGGACCACCTCGCCGTCCAGAGTCCCCGGGTCCCGGAACACCACCGGGCGGATGGGGGCCTCCTTGCGCCACTCCCATCTCTTCTGCCCCTTCTTGATGGGGGCTCGCAGGGCGTCGAGGGTGTGCGCCCAGGTGTAGTCGGCGCCCATGCGCTCGTGGAGGTGCGGGATCACCCACCGGGCCGTTGACGGGTCCCGGGCGGCCTCCGCATCGCTCAGGGGCAGGAGGGACTCGGCGCCGAGAATCTCCAGGGAGGCCGACATGGCGTCGCGGAAGTGCCGGTCGTCGAGTCCGATCCAGTCCCGGCTGGTCCGGAGCATCTGCTCCAGGCGTTCGATTTGCGAGGCGAGCTTGGCCTTGCGCTCACGGACCTCCTCGAGATCTTCCTGCACCGCCTTGCCCTCGGCGCTGCTCTGGACCTCGTCGTCGATACAGTCTATGGCGTTGAAGAGGTCGCCGGCCTGCTCGTGGCTAATGCCCTTCGAGAGCATGCTGTCGATCCGCTTGGAAACCACCGGGGCCAGGCTGCCCAGCTCCTCGTGAATGACCTCGGACTTCTTGACCAGGACATCGAGCACTCGATCCTCAGCCCGCTGGTGGACGACGAAGTAGTGGCAGCGAACCTCCGGTGACCGCTGGAGCTTGCGATCGATGCGACCGTTGCGCTGCTCCATGCGGCTCGGGTTCCAGGGAACGTCGAGGTGGAAGAGGTCGGCGCAGTGATTCTGGAGGTTGATGCCCTCCCGGGCGGCATCCGTCGCAACCAGGATGCGCAAGGGGTGGCGCCCCGGATCGGCGTTGAAGGCGGCCTTGATGTCTTCCCGCCGCTCCTCGCCGATTCCCCCGTGGAAGGTCAGGATCCGGTCGTGTTCCCGGTCGGAACCTGCGATGGCTGCCTGGAGTTGCTGGACCAGGTACCGTTTGGTGTCGGTGTACTCGGTGAAGATGAGGACGCGGCGGTCATTCCAGCGGGCACCGGGGGTTCCGAGGTCCGGGCAGAGGTTCTCCTTGACCCAGGCGATCAGGTGCCGGACCCGGCTGTCGGTCTCGTACCGGGCCTGGTTGGCGATGCGGGCCATCTCGTCGAGGAGTTCAAGCTCGGGTCCCATGGCGTGAGCCGGGCCGGCGGATGCGGCGGTGGCCGCCTCCATCTGGGTGTCCTCCTCGGCGGCGACTTCCTCTTCGGCCAGCGCCGCCCGCTCGTCGTCGGACCCGGGCGGGGCCAGGAGCAGCGAGAGAGTCTCGGGGCGGGCCTCCGGCAGAGTTGCAGCGGATGCCTCTTCGGCTTGCCGCCTCATCGCCCGGCCGTGGACATCTAGGGTGCGGGCGAAGGCTTCGATGGAGGAGAGCAGCCGCTTCTGGAGCGAGATGACCACCAACATGGCCGAGGCCCGCTTGGAGCGGGTGGCGTCCCCAAGCCGTGCCTCCCGGGCCTGCCGGTACTGCTGGAGCAGGTGTGAGAGGACCAACTCCGGGGCGTCTTCGGGCAAGCCCTCGATGTCGATGCGGATGACCTTCCGCGCGGGGAACTCCTCGCCGATCTCCCGGAGGTCGTGCTTGAGCCGACGGATCATTACCGCGTCACGGGAAGCATGGTGTACGGGGACCCCGCGGCAGAACTTCTGCGGGTCGAGCATCTCCAGGATCGCGGAGAAGCTGTTGGAGTGGCCGTTGTGCGGGGTCGCCGACAGGAAGAGTTTGTGCTCGAAGCGAGAGGTGAGGTCGCGAATGGCCCGGGTCAGTTTGGAGTCGATGGCGTACTTCGCTCCGCTGGCGGGTGCAGCGTTGTGGGCCTCGTCCAGAATGAACATGGAACCGCCCTGGAACTCACCGAGCCAGTCCCGCAGCGGTCCGGCGTAGGTCTCGTTTCGGATCAGTGCCTGGGAGATGATGAAGCGGCTGTGGGTCGTCCAGGGGTTAACGCCGTAGCCACGCTGCTGGCGTTTGGCGGTGACGTAGTCCCGGTCGTAGATCATGAAGGTCAGGCCGAACCGCTGCTCCATCTCGTCCTTCCACTGCCGGACGACAGAGGGCGGACAGCAGATCACCGTGCGCCGGACCTTCTGGCGCATGAGCATCTCCCGCAGGATCAGCCCGGCCTCGATGGTCTTCCCGAGTCCGACGGAGTCCGCGATGAAGAGGTTGACTCGGGGCATGAGCAGCGCCTTGCGCAGCGGCTCGAGTTGAAAGGCCTTCACCTCGATCCCGGCCCGGTAAGGGGCCTGGAAGAGCTTGGCGTTTGTAGAGGTTACGCAGTTCCAGCGCAGGGTGTTCAGGTAGGCCGAGAACAAGCGGGGCTCGTCGAACCCTCGGTTGGCGATGGCCTGCCAATTCGCCCCATCGATGATCTGGGCGTCGATCTCCATGTCCCAGAGAACCTCGAGTGGCTCACCGAGCGCATCGTCCTCCACACAGGAGAGACGCACCAGGCGGCTGTCGTTGGGCTCGGGTGGAGGAACGACCTCCTCGACGAGGTACTTGCGTGATCGAACATGAACGATCTGGCCGGGTTGGAGGCTCATGCTGCGCCTCTGCTTAGAATCAGCCACAGCTCAGAATTCGCGGCAGACGGAGGAAGCAGAATGAGCGACACATCCATTCCTAATCTCCTAATGAAGTCGACCCTTCGGTTGACTCTATCCCTGTCCATGGGCTAGTGCCAGTCTGGACTTCCCTGTCGAGAATGGGGCGGACTTGCACGAAGTTGCGTGGCCGGGTCAGCGGCACTTCGTGGGGCCAGGCGCAAGGCGGAAATCACCGCTCTTCCGGCGCCTGCCACTCCCGGAACCTCTGGAGGGCATCGACGCCTCCGAGGAGCTCTCGCGCCAGGCGGACCCGGTCGAGGATCAGCTGATGCTCCTCCGGGCCGAGGTCAGCGGCACGCAGCGCAGCGTCCTTGAAAAACGCCTCGATCCTGGCGGCCTCGCCCCAGGCTTCTATCGCCGCGAACAGGTCCTGGCGGCTCAGCTTGATGTTCTCGAGGCGGCGCTTCTCCTCTTCCTCCCGCTGCCACTTCTTCAGCCGCTCCTCGTATTCCTGCCGTCGGATCTCCCCCTGGCGTTCCCCTTCTTCGATAAGTTCCACGATTTTCGGGACCTGTTGTTCGAGTTCCGTTGCGATCGTCGGTGCCATTCCTGCCAGAGAACGCCGCCTCTTCTCGGCCCATTCCATTTGCCAACTCGCACGTGAGTCCGGGCAGTAGGCGCGCAGGGCGAGCTTTCCGCAAGGCAGGTGCTTCTTGCTGGTGTAGCTCTGTGAAGCCCATGCTGCTCGGCTCCTGGAGGCGGGGCGCGGTCAGGCGCGGACGTATGTGCCGCTCGACACTTCGTACTCAGCTTCGGCTTCCTTGCTCAATTCGAACAAGGTGGGACCGATGGCAAGCGAGCCCACGTATGCATAGGTCGGGCGACACGGCTTCCACCGGCTTCGGTAGTAGTACGAATCGTCCCGATTCATTCCCTCCCGGACTTCCGGCCTGTGAAACTGCTGGTGAGTCGGGGCGGACGTGACCTGATGACCACGGCGTTCAAGAGCCAGGTACATCGTGTTCGCGGCGTGGAGGGCGCGGTCAACAGCGTCCTTCGAAACGACCACGTCGACCAGGTGTTACTGATCAAGAAACGTGACCCCCCAAAAGATCAAGAAACGTGCCCCCCCTGGGGAGCGCCCCGGAAGAGGCGGAGCCCGTAGGGCGTAGCCTCTTCCGGGGCGTCGCACCCCTCTCCGGGGAGTCCCGGGAGGTCGC
>JAJRTE010000293.1 GCA_024278455.1 Myxococcota bacterium | reverse complement strand
GCAGGCCTCGGTGGTGGTGGGCGGGTTTCCGGTGCCTGTGCCCGTGCCCGTGCCTGTGCCGATGGTGCCCGCGTCCTCGCCGTCCTGTCCGTCGCAGTCCTCGTCGAGGCCGTCGGCAGCGATGTCGGGGAGGTCGGAGCCCAGGTAGGCCCCATCGAAAGCGTCGAAGCAGTCGCAGTCGTCCACCTCGTTGTAGCCGTCGCCGTCGTCGTCGGTGTCGCAAGCGCCGTAGCAGTTGATGGTGCCGAGCCCTGGGCAAGCCGACGAGGTGGTCTGGCCATCTGGGTCGGGCCACTCGATGGGAGGTGGCGTTCCTGTTCCTGTTCCGGTGCCTCCTGTTCCGGTCCCGGTGCCGGTCCCGGTGCCGGCAGCGTCGTTTCCGTCCTGCCCGTCGCAGTCCTGGTCGATGCCGTCGAACTGGTCGTCCACGGCGTCCGGGTTGACGTCCGGGTCGGTGTCGTCGCAGTCGCAGGCGTCCTCGGCGTATCCGTCTGCGTCCCCGTCGGCGTCGCAGGCGCCGTTGCACTGGATGGTGCCGTACTGGGTGCAGGCCTCGGTGGTGGTGGGCGGGTTTCCGGTGCCTGTGCCCGTGCCGCCGGTGCCTGTGCCCGTGCCCGTGCCCGTGCCGACGGTGCCCGCGTCCTCGCCGTCCTGTCCGTCGCAGTCCTCGTCGAGGCCGTCGGCGGCGATGTCGGGGAGGTCAGAGCCCAGGTAGGCCCCGTCGAAAGCGTCGAAGCAGTCGCAGTCGTCCACCTCGTTGTAGCCGTCGCCGTCGTCGTCGGTGTCGCAAGCGCCGTAGCAGTTGAGGGTGCCGAGTCCTGGACAAGCCGACGAGGTGGTCTGGCCGTCGGGATCGGGCCACTCGATGGGCGGTGGCGTTCCGGTTCCTGAACCCGTTCCCGTACCTGACCCCGTACCGGTTCCTGTTCCCGTACTCGCGCCGTCCTGTCCGTCGCAGTTGGAATCGATCCCATCGACCTGGTCGTCGGTCGCGTCGGGGTTGATCGTAGGGTCATTGTCGTCGCAATCACAGGCCTCCTCGGAGAAACCGTCGCCGTCACCATCGATCCTGCAGGGGCCGACGCAAACGATGGTGCCGTACTGGGCACAGGCGTCGGTCGTGTTGGGCGGGGATGTGGGCGCGGGAGTCGGTGTGCCGGTACCTGTTCCGGGTCCCGGCCCATCTTCGCCCTCGGTGCCGTCGCAGTCCTGGTCCACGCCGTCCTGGTAGTCCGGCTCGAGGCTGCCGGGATAGACGTCCCAGTTGGCGTCGTCACAGTCGCACTCGTTCTCCGTGTAGCCGTCGCGGTCGTCATCGGAGTCACGGCCCCCGACGGCGGGCAACTGGTTCAGGTCGGTGTAGCCGCAGTCCTCGCCGTCGGTTCCATCGCAGTCCTGGTCAATGCCGTCCGGGACGTCCGGGTCGGTGTTGTCCGGGTAGGCGTTCGGGTTCATGTCGTCGCAATCGCAATCATATTCGGAGATTCCGTCGCCGTCGTTGTCGGTGTCGCACGGGCCGTTGCAGGTGGCTTCATCGGGCTGACATTCCGTGAGCGGGTCTTCGCCTTCCTCACCGTCGCAATCGTCGTCCACGCCGTCCGGACGGTCAGGTGCGGGGTTGCCGGGGAAGGCGTTCGGGTCCATGTCGTTGCAATCGCATTCCTGTTCGGAAAAGCCGTCGCCGTCGTAGTCGGTCGTGCAGCCGTCCACGCAGCCGGATGTGCGGTCGGGGCAAGGTTCGTCGACCAGGCCGTCGCAGTCGTTGTCGACGCCGTCTTCGACCTCGTCCGCGTTCGGGTAGACGGTTGGGTCGGTGTCGTCGCAGTCCTCGCCGGCCGGGGAGCCGTCGTGGTCGGCGTCGTTGGTGACGACGGGCGGTGTCGGTGTGGTAGTGGGCGGCGTCTGCGTAGCGTCTGTTTCATCGATCTGACCGTCGCAGTCGTTGTCCACGCCGTCCTGGACTTCGGTCGCGTCGGGGTTCACTTCTGGGTCGGTGTCGTCGCAGTCGCCGGCCTGTTCGGAGAATCCGTCGCCGTCGTCATCATAGGCTTCGGTGCCTTCGTCGACGAGGTCGTTGCAGTTGTTGTCGATCTGGTCCAGTACTTCCGGGGCGTCCGGATGAACATCCGGGTTGCTGTCGTCGCAGTCTACGTCCGCGCCGTACCCGTCGCCGTCGGCGTCACCGGGCTGACTGGCATCGTCGTCATTTCCGCTAGGTTGACAGGTCATCAGAGCGGGCCCGACTCCTGCGACCAGGGCTGTCCATGCCAGGAGGGTCCACAAACCGAGCAGCTTTCTTATGGCCATACTGCACCTCTTTTCCCGCTGGGAGCAACTACATCAGCGCCAACCACGACACCCATGACACGCAACCGATTATATCCATCGTCGCACAGTGCTCGCTTTCTTGTCAAGTCGAAGTTCGCATGGTTTTCTTCTCCACAGGCAAGCCCCGGTGTCCGTCCCGGGCGCTGCTATCGTGCAGGCCCTGTCGAATCGGCATGAGCGACGCGGATTGCACGCTCGAAAACCGAACCCCCGCGTGCAGGGTCGTGGCATTGTCGCCCGCAAAGCTCAGCTTGTCCGGCGCCCCGGCCGCTTCCAGGTGTCGAAACCGGAAGATGGGCGATCGGTCGTCAGAGCATGGCGCAAGCGACCTCCTTCCGGGATGACTCCTGCCCGGAATCGGCTTCAGGCATCGGGATGGGAGGCGTCTCCCGCCGTTCCCTGGCCGGCCTGCCGCTGCGCTCCCGCTGCTCGAAACGCAACTCGATCGCGAACGCCCTGCGCACGGTAACCTTGAGATCGTTCAGCGCAGCCGAGATGCCACGGGCATCGGCTTCTGCCAGGCACACGAGCAGCATTTCGACCGCCCGGTAGCATTCGCCCACGTCGGTCGGGGCGTGGATCTGATCGAGCCACATCCAGACCGGTCGCACCAGTGCCGGTGGCATGAGAAGGAAGGCGGGCGTGTGCACGTCGAGCGCCTCGAGGTCTTCCTGGGATCTGACGGCCGGCCAGCCCGGACCGAGCGATTTCTCATGATTCTTCGTGGACATAGTTGCCCTCCTGGAGAATAATCTGGATTGATTCGCTTTGGTGAGCGATACCGCCTGGCCTCAGTTGACCACACACTACACCCTATTGAGCGCGATGTCTACAAAAAAAACACAATCGAGCATAGGCGGCAGGCTTCGGGCAGCCATCGCCGCACGACGGGAATCGCTCCGGGAATTCTCGGACAGGACCGGTATTCCGTATCGATCGCTCCAGCAATACCTCCGGGACGAACGTGCGCCCGGCGCCGAAGCCCTGGGTCGAATTGCCGCCCATTCGGGTATCGACCTCCACTACCTGCTCCTGGGGGAAGGCGCGCCATACCGCGCATCGAGTCCCCTGGGGAGCTTCGGTGTCAAGGAAGTGCCGGCTCGAGACTACGACGTGCCCGGTGGCCGCTCAAGGGGAGGCGGAGGTGCCCCTGCGCTCGATGTCTCCATGTGGGCGGAGGTCGTGGACACCGCTTTGAAGTTCGGGTTGGCCCCGATGATCCTGGCTGCCCGGCGGGGCAGCTTGATCCCCCGCGTGCGCGTACTCGCAGCGCTCGATCGCGTCCATCCGGAAGGGCTTGCACTGGGGGAACTCCAGGAACTCGTGTCTGGCGAGGATACACGGATGGACCTGCGTGACCTGGCGGCCGACCTGGCCCTGCTCGTTCGCGAGGGCAAGGTGGAGGCGCTGGACGCCCCGGCCGGTGCGCTCGACCCCACGTCGCGATACCGCACGACAAGTCCCGCCGTTCGTGTCGATGTGGAGAGCTTCCCGGACCGCTGCCAGCACCTGCTGGAGGCGCTTCGTATCCTGGTCCGCACCGTGTTCCCTCACCTCGAGGCCGACGATGGACTCGGCAAGTTGGCCACCGGCGAACTCACCCTTCCGCGAGAGAAAGCGAGAGCGTTTCTTGCCGAATTGCTGGATCTTGTCGAGCGGTTCTCCGCGAACGCTCAAGGTGGATCCGGCCAGGCTGCCGTCTCGATGGTGGTTGCCGCGGGAGTTTCGGACGAGGGAGAAGCTCCAACCTGAACCGGGCGGCGGCTTTCTGTCCAGGGAATCGGCCTGTGCACGTCCGTCGGCCACGCGATGTGACGGGAAGGGAATGTTTCGGTGATACGGGAACGAGAGCGTCCCTCGATGCGCGGCTTCGCCGTGCTGGAATGGGCGTGGACGTGTTGCGAGATGGAACCGGGGCCGGACTTGTGGCGAGGGGGCGAGAAGGGTGGCGTGCGGGGTGGCTCGTTGATGCGCGAGGCTTCTGATGAAGGCGAACAGGGTGAGGCGCAAAGCGCATTCCGATTTCGATGGGACCGGGTGGCTGGGGCGAACGGTCGCCCAGTACGAAATCCAGGGTGTTCTCGGCCGCGGTGGCACCGCGGTCGTGTTCAAGGTGCTGGACCGCGAAACAGGAGAATTCCGTGCGCTCAAGATGACGTCGAGCCAGCCGACGGAGACTGAACTTCACCGTTTCAAGCGTGAGTTCAGGGTGATGAGCCGGCTGGCCCACCCCAATGTCATCGATGTCTATCGCTATGGCGTGTTCGAGACGCGCCCCTACTTCCTGATGGAGTTGATCGAAGGACGGGATCTTCGCTCCCATCTCCGGGCCACGGTGGACAGGGCGGGATACCATGTGCGGGTCGCCGAGGCCCTGCTCCAGGTGGTGAGGGCGCTGGCCTACATCCATGATCGGCACATCGTTCATCGAGACCTGAAGCCCGGAAACATCCTCGTCAAGCATGTCGGGTCGGTGAAGGTGATGGACTTCGGGATTGCCTTCGAGACCGAGGCGGCGACGCCGTCACGCGCGTCCAAGCTGATGGGGACGCTCGCCTACGTATCCCCGGAGCAGGCCACGGGGCGCCGAGTGGATGGACGTTCCGACCTGTACAGCCTGGGTGTCATATTGTATGAACTGCTCGTTGGCGCGAAGCCGTTCAAGGGCCACTCCGTCTCCCAGATGGTGTACAAGCACCTGCACGAGACGCCGGCGAATCCGCGCGAACGGGTGCCCGACGTCCCTCCCCTGCTCTCGGACCTGGCCTTGTCCCTTCTGGCCAAGCGGCCCCACGACAGGCCGCAAACGGCCCAGGAAGTCCGTGTCGCGTTGGAGACCTTCCTTACCGGCGGCCTGTCCGCAGCGCCTGTCGGCCTGGTGGCCGGGGCCACCTCGAGTCCGCCGCCCCTGAACGAGCCGAGGTTCGTGGGAAGGGACGAGGTGCTTGCTGCGCTCCGCAAACGACTCGCCGGCCTGGCTTCCGGGTGTGGCGGCTTGGCACTGGTGGGAGGAGAGGCCGGCGTCGGCAAATCGCGCCTGATCGAGGAAGTCTGCCGGCTTGAAGAGGTGGAGACAGCGTTCGTTCTCTCCGGGCGCTGCCAGGCCCAGTCCGTCAGTTCGTACAACGGGTTCCGCGAGATCCTCCGGACCGCGATAGGGATTCACGCCAGCGGCTCCGGCCTGGGTACGGCACTGACCCCTCCCCAGATTTCCCTCCTCCTGGCCGCATTCCCGGATCTCGATGACATTCTGGGAAGCCCCCCTGTCAAGAACGGGGAGATCCGCGATGGAGTGCCGGACTGGTTGAGCCTGTTTACCGCGGTGCGAGCAATTTTCGAACGGCTGACCGAGCAGCAGCCTGTGATCCTCGTGCTCGACGACCTGGACCAGGCGGACGAGGCCGGGTTGGCCCTGCTCCATGCCTTGGTCCGAACGCTGATCGCGGGCGGCCGAGCCCGGCGCCTGTTCGTCCTGGGTACCGTCAGCGCGCAGATCCTGTGTGCGCTCGGCACGATGCCTTTCGTTTCCACCCCGGTCGCCTGGTCGCTCGAACAGGCGATCCGGACGCTGGGCGATCCGGCGGACCGGACGGTGCCTTCACGCGATCCATGGAAGGCCACGCCTTCGGTGACATTACTCGGCGGCGTGATCGAACGGCTGCACGCCATGCTGGACATGCTGGGACACAGGGAGCCCCCCTACGTGGGAGCACTCGCGCCCCTCGAGACAGGGCAGGTCAAGGCGATGGTCCAGTCCATGCTCGGCCACACCGACGACCCGATTGGATTGGCGAACTATCTCTACAGCCAGACCGGCGGGAACCCCTCGTTCATCGAAGCGGTGCTGCGTTCCCTGGTCGAACAGGGCATCCTCGTCCGGCATGATCATTCGACGACAGGGTGCGAGTGGACGTTGCAGCGGCAGCGCCTGGATACCCAGACCGCCTCCATGGCGTTGCCCGGTGGGCTTCAGGGCGCGCTCAGAAGACGCTTCGCCCTGCTTGACGGCCCCGACCAGGTGCTCCTGCAAATCGCCGCTGCGTTCGGCGAGCCCTTCACCTACGAGATGCTCCAGGAGGTCTCCGGCCTCGAGGAAGGGCCGCTGCTCGACTTCCTGGACCGAATGCTGAAGGCCCAGTTCCTCGATGAGTATGCCGCCGCGGGGAGGATCACCTATGACTTCAAGCAGGCTCGAGCCCGTGAGCTGATCGTGGGAGACATGCCGCGCCAGGAGCAGGTCCTTCTGCACCAGCGCATAGGTCAGCGCCTGGCGGCCGTGGACGACCCTCACCTGGCACCGGTCACGGGGAGGCACCTCTACGAGGGGCGTCTCTATGACGAGGCCCTGCCGTTCCTGGTCGCGGCTGGGGAACGTCTCGTGGCGCAGCATCTCTATCGCCTCGCCATTCGGCCGCTCGCGCGCGCGGAGGAGATTCTCGCCAGGTATCGCGTTCCCCTGGAGGGCAGGAATGACAACCAGCTCCAGCTTCGGCTGGATCACGCCATGGGTGCCGCCCTGCGCGGTATCGGGCGCAACGACGAGGCCTATGAGCACCTGTCGAAAGCGTTGGCTCGAGTCTCCGGGAGCGAGGATCGAGAGGTCGAGGCCCGCGTGCGGGTGTCGCTGGGCCAGGTCATGTACGAGCAGGCGGAATACCGGAAAGCCCGCCAGCACTTCGAAGCTGCGGTCGTGCGGTTGAAAACCGGCGGCATGGGTTACCGTATGGGCGAAGCGATGTTGGGGCTTGGCCATATCCTCGAGATCCAGGGACCAATCGACGAAGCGACGAGCCTGTACGCGGAAGCTCGAGACCTGGCGTTGGAACTCCAGAACCGGCCGGCAACCGCAGGGGCTGTCCTGGGACTCGGCGTGTGTTCGCTCATCCAGGGAAGGACCGGCGAGGCATATCGCCGCCTGGAAGAAGCCTTGAACCTGTTCCGTTGGCTCGAGGACCGCCCGGCCGTCCTCAGGACCCTCGAAGCGCTCGGCGAAGCCCATCGGTTGATCGGAAAGTACGACGAGGCGCTCGCGATCCTTGACGAGGCCATCCGCATGGCCAAGGAGTATGATCAGCTCTCCCGCCGGGCATCGCTGTGCGTGGTCCTCGGCGACGTCTACCTGGACCTCAACGCGCCCACGCAGGCAGAGGCGATCCTCAATGACGGCATAACGCTTTGCTCGGTCCACCGCCTGCTGTACCAGAAGGCGGCCCTGTACCGTGCGTGGGGTTCCTTGATGGAACGCCAGGATCAGCCCACGGCTGCCATCGATGCCTACCGGCAAGGCCTGAAACTCTCCCAGGGGATCTCGGCCCATGTCTTGACGCAGCGCATCCTGAGCCAGGTTGCGCGTGTCCAGTTGAAAGTCGGCGACACGGAGATGGCCAGGAAACTCGCTGACAGGGCGATGGACCAGTTGCAGCGTATCGGTGCCCACCACGCCGCGCAGGAGGCCGCCCTGACTGCCGCCCGCGTGCGCCTCGTCCAAGAAGACCTGCCGGGTGCCGAGCGGCTCCTCGCGGACATCATCGATCGAGCGCTCGAGATGGAGGCCCGGGACCTTGCATTCCGGGCACTGGTGACCCGGTTCTCCATGCCGGTCACCGCCGAGGGATACTCCCTCAGCATCGGATTGCACCGGGCGGCAGGCGTGCTGCAACGACTCCTCGAGGGCGCGGGCGCATCGTGGCGGGACAAGTTGCTGGAGCGGGAAGACATCGCCCGGTTCAGGCAGGCAGGCGCGGTCTCGGGGCCCTGGATCGATGCCCGGTGAAACCGGTAGCCACTACGGATGGAGCGGGGTCGATCCCTCCGGCACCAGCGTCGCGAGCAGGGTCGCGGGCAGTTCCCCCTTGCCGCCAGCCACTATTCCGCGCCACGTGCGGTACTGCGGCATGGACACTTCGATCTCTTGCCCGGGACATGCCCACAACCTGATCGGCGTGCGGTACGTGGTGGGGGCGTGGTCCACGGAGAGCGTCGCGCCGGGCGGAATGCTCCGCACAAGGACCTCGATCGCGGCGTCACCGCATGTCTCCTCCGCGCCCGGGGCCACCAGGTGGACCGGTTCTTGGTGCTCCCCGCTTGGTGAAAGGTGTGTGCTGACGAGATGATAGGAGCCGACGGCTGCGATCAGCCCGAGCGCTGCGAAAATCACGGTGACGCCCACGGTGACCCACCGCCGCGAGGATCCGGGAGGCTCGATGGACGGCGCGTCATCATGCCCGAAGTTCCCGTCCGGTCCGGGTCGATGTCCATCCACGGGCTCGAGAGCAGCCTCTCCCGCCCCTTCGGCGCTCTCGAGCGGGCTGGCCGGCGTATCGCGGGTCTCGAGGAGCCCCAGGCCGGCGACGAAGGCGACCACCGCCTTGCGATCCGCGACGCGCACGGGAAGCGCGCGAAGCGCTGCCGACACATCGCCGGCCCCGTCTGGGCGATCGCCCGGCACCGGCGCAAGCATACGTTTCAGCACCCGGTCCAGGCCGGGAATGTAGGCCCCCGCGGCTTCTATCGGCACCTCGAATGCGCTGGTCTTCACACGCTGGAGCACGGTCAAGAGGTCTTCCTCGCCGTAGAGTCGCCGAAATGTCGCCATTTCGTACAGCATGGCGCCGAGGGAGAAGATGTCCGACGCCGGCCCGACAGGCTCGCCTCGAGCCTGCTCCGGGGACATGTAGCCCACGGTGCCCTTGAGCGCCCCGACGGTGGTCCCGCTTGACCGGATCCCCCCCTTGACAACCCCGAAATCGCTGATCTTGACGATCCCCTGGGCCGTAATCAGCATGTTCGAGGGTTTGATGTCCCGGTGCACCAGGTTCAGTCTCCGGTTGTCGCTCGAGGCGTTGTGGATGTACTCGAGCCCCTCGCAAATCTGCAGCGCAATCTGCAGGAAGACCGGGGGCGGAATCGGGATGTCCTCGTCGCGGCACCGGGAGAGCAACGCACCCAGGTTGGTGCCTTCCACGTATTCCAGCGCGATGAACAGCGTGTCGTCGCAACGCCCGAAGTCGAGCGTCTGCACCACGTTGTGGTGATAGAGCATCCCGCCGATGCGGGCTTCATGGATGAACCCCTCCACGAATTCGGGATTCGCGGCGAGGGAAGGGAAAATCCTCTTCAGGGCCAGCCTGCGCTCGAACCCTTCGATGCCGGTCGACTTGGCGAGGAAGACTTCCGACATGCCACCTCGCCCGATTCTCTCGACGAGCAGGTACTTGCCGAATTTCGATGGCCGTGAGAACTCTCTGTCCATGCGCATCGACCTTCTGAAACGAGTGCGCAACGTGGCCGGAAACACAGCCCGCTGGCAGGCACCGTCGCAGGGTATCGCACGAACGTCCGGATAGATGGGGCGGGCTTACGAGTGCATCAGCGTAACCCGCACTGGACGGGAAGTCAACCATCGGCCGTGTCACGGGTTCAGTCCGATACGTTTTGCATGAAAACCGGCCCGGTGATAGACTGTCGCCGTGGTGGCGGAGGCGTCCGGCTTTCAGGGCAGCACGGCGGACCCGTCTTCGCCGGCGTGCGCGGCATGCTCGAGTGCGGGCGGTGGTGCGAGGTGGTCTTGGTGCGTTTGGACATGCGGACGGCGTGGTTGCCGGGCTCGAGGTGGGACCAGCGGTTGCTCCTGGCGGCGGGCCTGGTTTTCGTGCTCCATGCTTTCCTGTACCTGACCTGGTTCGTCGATGACGCTGCCATCAGCATGACCTACGCGCGCAACCTGGCCTCTGGCCACGGCCTGGTGCTGTATCCGGGCGGGGAGCGCGTGGAGGCCTACTCCAACCCCCTGTGGGTGTTCCTGCTCGCCGCTTTCTCGGTCATCGGCGCCAACCTGTTCGCAACGGCCAAGGCGCTCGGAATACTGTTCGGGTTCGGCGCGATCCAGATGGTCGCGAGGCTGGGCGTGCTCTTGCAATCCCGCGCCGGATGTGGAGCACTGGAAGCAGCCGGAGGGGTGACCGATGGGACTTCCTCGAGCCACGAGTCGGGCGCTGCCGTCCCGATCGGTGGCATGGCGGCGTTGCTGACCGCGGCCCACACGCCGTTCGTGGCGTGGACGACGAGTGGCTTGGAGGGGGGATTGTACGTCTTTCTCCTCCTGTGGGCAGCTTGCAGGTTTCTTGGCGAGCAGGTCGCGCCAGGCGGTTCGCGGCGTCCCTGGTCCGGCCTGCTCTTCTTTCTACTGTCCATCACGCGGCCGGAGGGGATTCTTTTTTTTGCAGCGGCCGTGTTCGTGAGGACAGTCTGGGATTGGCGGGATCTGGTCACCAAGGGCCGAGCCGTGGTGTGGGCAGACTGGATGTTCTGGGTGGGCCTGTTCGCCGCGCCCTGGCTGGCGTACCAGGCATGGCACTACGCCGAGTTCGCCACGCTAGTGACGAACACCTACTACGTGAAGCGCCCGGAATCATCCTTGGCCCGGCGGTTTCTGAGCCCGGACAGCCGTGGTTGGCGCAACATCGTGCACTGGGCCGGGCAATACCGGTTGGCGTGGGCGGTGCCCGTCATGGTGGTGGGTCTGGCGGTGCGCCGTTCCAGCCTCTTCGACCGGGATGTGCGTTGGCTTCTTGTCGCGGGGCTGTCCGTCGCCGCGTTCTTCTTCCCCCTGTACGCTGATGGCGACTGGATGCGGGAGTTCCGGTTTCTCGTGCCCGCCGCACCCCTGGGCTTTCTGCTGCTGGCCGGTGGACTGGAAGTGATCGGCCGGACGTTGCCTCGAGGCTGGCACCGCAGTGCCCGGCGTCCAGTCGGGCCGTTCGATGTGGCACTGGTGGTGGCGGTCTGGTTGCTGCTCGTGCCGGACTTCTGGTCGTCGCTGAAGTTCGTGGGTCATCCGGAGGTGTCGGTTGCCGACGTCAAGCAGCGGGCCGACTTCTTCAAGTCGATCCGCGACACGCTCGGCCTGGAAGACCCGGTGGTGTTCCTGGATCCGGACCTGGGAGCCACCTCGTTCTACTCGGGAATGCATGTCGTGGACACCTGGGGACTCGCCGACGTTCCGTTCGCCGTGCACCGGTACGAGCAGTCCTTTGTTGCCTCCTACGTGTTCGACGAATTGCAGCCGGACTTCGCACACGTCTTCGGCTACTGGAACTCGAGGGTCAAGATTCTCCAGGATCCTCGCTGGACCCGCACGTTCCTGGCGCTTCCTGCCTATCGCAACCGGACCGGGGGGAAAGATGGTGGCAACTACATCAATCGCCGGCTCATTCGTGCCCGCCGGTCGGAGTATCCCCGTGGCGCCTCTCCTTTGATCGTTTTCCAGGACGGGTTGGAACTCGTGCACGCATCGATCGAGCCTCGAGCCGTGGTTCCGGGGGGTGAAGTGCGGGTCACGCTTTTCTGGCGATCGACGCGGCGGCAGACCGCGGAGGCGCTTTTCCTCACCAGGATCGAGCCGGCCGGCGAACCGGGCGCGCCGTCGATCAACCTCGACCACCTGCCCATCCACGGCTGGTATCCAGTGTCCCGCTGGCGGCAGCGGGTGGTCTACAAGGAGATGTTCCGGGCCGGTGTCCCTCGTTTCCTGGCCGGCGGGGCCTACAGCTTGTCGGTCCAGGTCGTCGATCCCGGGAGCGGGGCCGTGCGCGACGTGCTTCCCCCGGCAGGGAGACGGCGCCCCATGCCCGTTCTGTCCGTCGGCGCGGAGGCGGCCGCCCGGATACGAAAGGCGCTGATGACGCGCGCCAGGCAGTTGTTGGCCAGCGGTCAACCCGGGGACGCCTACCAGGTGGTCGAGCGTGCCCGCCGGACCGGAGACCGCTCGGGAGACGAGAGCCTGGACGTGCTCCTCGAGTCGTGCCGTGTGGCGTGGCGTGACCAGGTCCTGGCCGGAGTTCGGGCGTCGTTCAAGGAGAGCCCGTTGCGCGCGGCCCGGCTCTTCCGGCCCGCCTACTGGCGCTGGCTGGACGACGTGACGGTGGTGGACGCCGGGAGGACGTTCGGCGCGCGGGCCATGGCGCGCGCGGGGGCACAGGAAGCTCGAGGCGATCTGGCCGCGGCATTCGAAAGCTACCTGGCTGCCGTCTGGCTGGATCCCAGGCTTTCCAGTGCGCGCAGGCGGGCCGAGGCGTTGAGGCTCAGGAGGGACCGGCCGCAGCTTCCGCCGGGTGCGCCCGACGATGCGCGGTGGGTGAAGACTCTCGTCGTCGGCCAGGGAGACAAGGGGGGGCTCGCAGAGGTTCGCGATGTGTTCAGGCCTGGAGAGGCCGTGACCTGTCACGTGTACTGGCAGGAAGCCGTCGGCGCCCACGTGACCCGCTGGGTCTGGTTCGACAAGGACGGTATCAAGCGATTCGAGCAGAGACAGGCCACGGCAGCCAAGACGCGCCTGTCCCGTGCGTTCGTCCAAATTCCACCCATCTTGGGTCAGTGGACGGTGGAGGTCCGGGTAGGGAGGCACGCGGTGGGGATTCGCCGGTTTGCCGTGCGCAGGTAGTCGAGCGCGGCGATTCGCGGACGTTCGGCATCGGGCGGCACCGGGGGCGGTGCCACGAGCGCCGTCTCGAGGGGCCGGGGGCGCACAAAACGTACTTGACTATGACCTGTACGAAAACTACCCTATATGCTACTTTCCTGCCATGAGAGCGCCGGTGGGATTCCGCCACCATCACCGGAGGATCGCTCGCATCGAGCCCTGCACAACCGTGCGAAGGGACGGCGCGTTCCCAGGATGTTGGGGCTCACGGAATCCCTAGGATGTGAAAACAAAGCGGAGTATGCCCGAGTGAAGTCGGATATTGATGAAGATGTCATCGCCGAAGCCTTACGCAGCGTCGAGAAACACCGGCGTCGAAAGGCCATAAAGGTGCCCGGTGGCGAGGACCCGGCACCGCCTCGAGAAGAGACCGAAGAGATCATCCTCGATCCCGAGGCCCTGTTCGAGTCTGGAGATGCGCCCGCTGCCGATCCCGATGTCGCCATGGGACCTCTCGCGGATTCGTTCCCGGGAGAAGCGGAGGGTTCAGCCGGCGGGGACGCCGGGGAAAAGGCGCGCAAGGAGAAGAAACGCGCAAGCAAATCCCTGGTTCGGAAGCTCCGGCACCAGGTCAAGGCACTCACCCAGGAACGCATGGCGTTGGAGGCCGCACTCGAGGAAAAGGACCAGGAGGCCAGGCGCAACCACGAGATGGCCCTTCGGGCTGCCGCAGACCTCGAGAACTACAAAAAGCGCATGGCGCGGGAGAAGCGCGACCTCGAGACATACGGTACCGAGAGATTCCTGCGAGAATTGCTCCCGGTCGTGGACAACCTGGAACGGGCACTTCAGCACGCAGAGGAAGAGGCCCACCTGGAGGTTCTCCTCGAGGGCGTCCGAATGACCCTCGTCCAGTTCTCGGACTGCCTGCGCAAGTTCCATGTGACGCGCATCGATTCCACCCTGGGCTCGCCATTCAATCCTGCGGTGCACGAAGCGATGTGGGAGGAGGAGACCGTCCTATACCCGCCGAATACCATTGCGCGGGAGGTCCTGGGCGGCTACATGCTTCACGACCGCCTGTTGCGGGCGAGCCTGGTCTCGGTCGCACGTCCACCGAAGCAGGCAGAAGGGGGGGCGACCGGGGAGGCGAAAGGCGGTCCTGTATCGCCTCCCGGACCGCTCGAGGAGGCCGCTGGGCCGGTGGACCGGGAGCGTGTCGATGGCGAAGGGGGGGAAAACCCGCCGGCCGAACACGATGTGCCGCCGGCCGGGGGAGACGCCCCATCATCCGCAGGGGATGTGCCGCCGGCGCCGACTCCGCCGGCCGGGGAAGGGACGGAGGACGGTGGAGAGGTCGAATTGCCGGCCAATCCCAGTGGGCGTTGACGAGCGAACAACACACCGGCGTGAGAAGCACCGGGCTGGCGCTGGAGCAGAGTCTGATGCGATTTTCGAGCCGGGCCGCCGGACAGGAGGAACCGATCGTCTGTTCGGGGTCGAGCAGCATACCAAATGGTGGAGGAGACTATGAGCTTGGTTATCGGCATCGACCTGGGAACCACCAACTCCTGTGTCGCGGTGGTCGAGGGGGGAGAGCCGGTGGTCATCCCCAACTCCGAGGGCAGCCGTACCACGCCTTCGATGATCGCGTTCACCCAGTCCGACGAACGGCTCGTGGGGCAGATCGCCAAGAGGCAGGCCGTCACCAATCCCTCGAGAACGCTGTTCGCGGTCAAGCGCCTGATCGGCAGGAAGTTCGACTCACGGGAAGTCCAGCGGTTCATGGAGCATTCCCCGTACCAGATCGTTCCGTCGGACAACGGCGACGCCTGGGTGGACATAGGCGATCGAAAACTCTCTCCGGCCCAGGTTTCGGCGATGATCCTGGACAAGATGAAACAGACCGCCCAGGACTACCTTGGTGAGGAAGTCAAGGAGGCCATCGTCACCGTGCCGGCCTACTTCAACGACTCGCAGCGCCAGGCCACCAAGGACGCAGGCCGTATCGCCGGGCTCGAGGTCTTGCGTATCATCAACGAGCCCACCGCCGCATCACTGGCCTACGGACTCGCCAGCCAGCGCAATGAGCGTATCGCCGTGTTCGATCTTGGCGGCGGCACTTTCGATATCTCCATCCTCGAGATCGGTGACGGCGTGTTCGAGGTCAAATCGACGAACGGCGACACGTTCCTCGGTGGCGAGGATTTCGACCAGCGCATCATCGATCATCTCGTGGAGGAGTTCAAATCGCAGGCGGGCCTCGACTTGAGAAAGGATGAAATGGCCCTGCAGCGTCTCAAGGAGGCTGCGGAGAAGGCCAAGCACGAGTTGTCCAGCTCCGTCGAGACGGACATCAACCTCCCGTTCATCACCGCCGACGAGACCGGACCCAAGCATCTCAACATCACCTTGACCAAGGCACGCCTCGAGGCCCTCGTGGACGACCTCATCGACCGCCTCGTGGAGCCCTGCCACAAGGCCCTCGAGGATTCCGGCCTGACCGTCAAGCAGATCAACTCGGTCATCCTTGTCGGCGGCATGACCAGGATGCCCCGCGTCCAGGAGAAGGTCGCCGAGATCTTCCAGCAACAACCCAACAAGTCCATCAATCCCGACGAGGTCGTCGCCGTCGGGGCCGCCATCCAGGGGAGTGTGCTCAAGGGGGATGTCAAGGACGTGCTCCTCCTCGATGTTACCCCCCTGTCGCTCGGGATCGAGACCGCCGGGGGAGTCTTCACCAAGCTCATCGAGCGGAACACCACCATTCCGACCCGCAAGAGCCAGGTCTTTACCACCGCCCTGGACAACCAGCCCATGGTGTCGGTGCATGTGCTGCAGGGTGAGCGGGAGATGGCCGCGGACAACAAGAGCCTGGCCCGGTTCGAAATGCACGGGATTCCCCCGGCGCCTCGAGGCGTTCCACAGATCGAGGTGACCTTCGACATCGATGCCAACGGGATAGTCCACGTTTCTGCCAAGGACGTGGGAACCGGCCAGGTGCAGTCGGTCCAGGTCAAGGCGTCCTCCGGGTTGACGGATGAGGAAATCAACCAGATGGTGGCAGAGGCCGAGGCGCACAAGGCTGAAGACGAGATCAAGAAGGAGATCGCCGACGCCCGCAACAACCTGGAAGGGCTGATCTACACGGCCGACAAGAGCTACATGCAGTTCAAGGACCGCCTCAGTGGCAACGACGCCCTGGCCCTCGAGCACGCGCTCGAGGAGGCGAGGGAAGCCCTCAAGGCAGGCAAGCTCGAGGCCATTCAATCGGCGACGTCTGCGCTGTCCGAGGCCAGCTATCGCCTGGCGGACCTGCTCTACGCTTCGCTCGCCGAGGAAGCCTCCCAGGCCGTCGAACAGATAGACGAAGACAGTGCCGCCGCCTTGCTCGACGGCGAGGCTGGAGATGTCCAGATCAACATCGAAGATGAGTAGACGGTTTTGAATCGAAGTCCCTACGACGTCCTGGGGGTCCCTCGAGCAGCCAGCCAGCAGGAAATCAAGAAGGCTTTTCGCCGGCTGGCCCGGACCTATCACCCGGACCTCAACCCCAACGGCCCTTCCGCCGAGCGCCGATTCCGGGAAGTGCAGCACGCCTACGACATCCTGGGCCATGCCGACAAGCGGCGCCAGTACGACCGGTTCGGCGCATCCTACTTCCGGCCCGGCTACTCGTCCGCCTCCGCACATGGTGTCAGGGATGTGGTGAACGAGTTCATGGAAGCTTTCGTTCGCCAGGAAATGCCGCGTAGAAAACGTGGCGAGGACCTTCGCTACTACCTGTCGATCACACTCGAAGAAGCCGGTCGCGGCGGGTACAAGACCATCACCGTCAACCGTTCCGAGGATTGCGACCACTGTCGTGGAACGGGAGCGAGCGATAAGGACGGCAAGATTCCCTGCCCCGCGTGCGAGGGGTTGGGGGAGGTGCGCCCGAGACGGGGGCTGTTCAACTTTCGCCGCCCGTGCACATCTTGCCGGGGCACCGGCTACAAGATCGTCACGCCGTGCAGCCAGTGCGGTGGAACAGGCAGGCATAGGCGGGAGGACGTGATTCGCGTTCGGATACCACCCGGCGTGGAGACCGGCCAGCGGCTGAAAGTGCACGGTCGCGGCAACGGCGGGTACCAGGAGGGCGAACCGGGAGATCTGTTCGTCGTGGTACACGTCAAGGACCATGAGCTGTTTCGTCGCCAGGGCACCGAACTGCTGTGTGACGTGAATGTGAGCTTCTACGATGCAGCCCTGGGTGCAGAAATCGATGTCCCGACCCTCGACGGGCCCGCTCGTATCACGATCCCGCCTGGCGTGCAGAGCGGAAAACTGTACCGGCTCAAGGGGCGGGGCATGCCGGAACTGGGTGGAAAACGCGAACGCGGCGACCTGCACGTTCGCATCGTCGTGGAAACGCCTGTCAACCTGAGCGACGAGCAGAAGCGGATACTCGAGGAGTTCAAACGCACGACAACGGCAGGTACGCACCATGGATGAGATGCTCGAGGAACGTGAGGAAACGACCCGGTCGGTTCGAGGCGCGCGCCGGCCCCGGGCCGCCTCGTTTCAGTGCAGGCTTCTTGCCTGTATCGTCGTTCTGGGCGCATGCCGCGCCGCCGTTCTCCCGTGGCACCTTCGCGCCGAACCGGTGGACAGCATCCCGGTCGATCCTACGCGGATAGGCGTCCTGTTGCCGCTTTCCGGCAAGTTCGCACCGGTGGGCGAGGAGGTGCGTCGCGGGATGGAGCTGGCGTTCGAACAGCAGGCCCCGTCCCAGGTCGGCCCCTTCACGCTGATCTACCGGGACACCAAAGATGACCCTCTGCTCGCGGAGCAGGCCGTCCACGAGTTGGTCGAGGACGCGCATGTCGTCGCCATCATCGGCCCGTTGGTCAGCGCCACCGTGGACGCTGCCGCCATCGCCGCCGCCGAGCTGCAAGTGCCGCTGCTGGTCCTCTCCCAAAAGAAGGACGTCCCCTTTCTCGGCAACTACGTATTCCGCAACTTCATGACGCTCGAGTTCCAGATCCAGACGCTCGTGGCCTATGCCATGAACGTCCTCGAGTACGAGCGATTCGCCATTGTGTATCCCGAGCAGGCCTATTGGATGGAAGCTGCTGCCCTGTTCTGGGACAACGTGGTGGCTCGAGGCGGTGAGATCCGGGGTGTCGAAGCGTACCCGCCGGGTACCACGGACTTTCGCGAAGTGGCCATGCGGCTGGGCAGGAAGTACTACCGAGAACTCCGCAGGGGGGAGATCGAGCGGGGAACCAGGGAGATGAAGGAGGCCTACCGGAAGGCCGGGCAGCAACCTCCTTCCAGACCCTACGAGCTGCCTCCCATCGTGGATTTCGAAGCGGTTTTCGTTCCGGACCAGTACGGAACGGCTGCCCTGATCGCCGCAAGCCTGGCCTATGCGGAATTCCCGGTCGGCAGGTTCACTCCGGACAAGAAGCAGACGCCCATTCGGCTGATGGGCACCAGTGCGTGGAATGCGCCGGATTTTCTCTTGCAGGGGGGGGAGTACATCGAGGGGTGTCTCTTCGTCGACAACTTCTTCCCTGGAAGTCCGGACCCCGTGGTCCAGGCTTTCGTCACAGACTTTCGGCGGGTCCACGGTCGAACCCCCGACCTCTTTGCCGCCATCGGCTACGACTCGGTCAGTCTTCTCTGTGCGCTCTTGCGGGCCAGGCCTGCCGGCAGGAGGGAGCTGATCAGGCGCCTGTCGGATATGAAGGGCTTCTCCGGTGCCACCGGGCGCCTGGCATTCGATGATCACGGGGAACTTCACAAGGAACTCTTCGTGATCACGGTGCATCGCCGCCGATTCGAGCAGCTTGTCCCGGCGCGCCAAGAGCCTGAGAAGATCGGGGAAGACTGAACAACCTGTTTTGCGTTTCGCGGAAACGCAGCGAACCCGTCCCGGCCAGAGCCTCAGGCGGGTGCTTGTCATGGACACTTCGACACTGTTGGCAGTATCGACCCTGGCCATTCTGACAGCGGCGCTGTCGGCCGCGGAGGCGGCGTTCTTCGCCCTGTCGGGAACCGATCGCGATGCATTGCTCGGCGGCGCTTCGCGTTCGGCTCGAGCCTTGCGCCTGTTGCTGGAATCGCCCAGGCGTTTCGTGTTCATGCTCCAGGTTTCGGGGGAACTGGTCCTCGTGGGGTTGACCCTCGGTATTGCCGCCTGGGTGTTCGAGCGATTCGGTCCGGAGCAGGGCTGGTGGACCCTGGCCATCGCCCCGCCGGTAGTACTGCTTTTCTGCCTCCTGCTGCCTCGAGCCCTGGCCTCCCGGTATCCCAGGCAGAGTGCATCGATCCTGGCGGTGCCCTTGCAGGTCATGGTGGTCCTGTCCCGGCCGGTCATGTGGCCGATGAAGTGGATGAGCGAGGGGCTCATGAGTCTGCTCGGGATCCCCCCTACCGGTGTTCATCGGCTCGAGGAGTCCGAGTTCAAGACGCTGGTGGACATTGGGGAAAAGAAGGGGGCGCTGAGAGAGCAGGAACGCGAACTGATTCACAACGTTTTCGATTTCGGAGACATGGTGGCAGGAGAAGTCATGACGCCTCGTACCGAGATCGTTGGTTTCTCGATCACCACGCCCCTCGAGAGGATCCTCGATGGTATCCGAGAGCACAGGTTGTCGCGTGTTCCGGTTTTCAAGGGGAATCTGGACAACGTGATGGGGATTCTGTACACCAAGGACCTGCTCGCGCTCAGGTCTCGGGAGGAGGTGGGGAAGCGGACATTGAAGGAACTGCTTCATCCGGTCTACTTCGTGCCTGTGACCAAGAAGGTCGACGAACTTTTCCTCGAGTTCCAGAGCCAGAAGATCCACATGGCCGTCGTTGTGGATGAGTATGGTGGCGTGGCAGGCCTTGTCACGATGGACGACCTGCTGGAAGAGCTGTTCGGTGTCATGCTGGACGAGCACGACGTGGAGGAACCCGAGTACGCGCGTCTCGAGGACGGGAGCTACGTGGTGCAGGCCCACATGGCGTTGGAAGATCTGTGTGCCCTGTTGGACGTGGCGCTCGATCCCGGGGATGAGGACGTGTTTACGGTGGGCGGGTACCTGCTCGAGCAGGTGGGGACGCTCCCGGACCAAGGGACGGTGGTCAGGAGCGGTGGCGTCGAATTCGAGGTGATGGAACTGGACGGAGCCCGACTGACGCGGGTTCGTGTCCGCAAGGTGGACGGTGGACGGTGCGAGACGGACGAGGGGACGGCGTGATGGACGACAGTGCACAGTTCGCCGGTGTCATCGTCCTGGGGTTCGTGTTCCGCGCGTTCTTCGCGGCGGCCGAATTGGTCGCGGCATCGCTGGAGATCAAGCACTGGGATAAAGAAGGGCATGCCGGCAAGGGGCAAGGGGAAGGACTCTCGTGGGGAATGAGCCGGAAGCGTATCCAGGGAACCATCCTCGTGGGCGCGATGCTGTCCACGATCGGGATTTCTACCGCGGCGGCCATCCTGCTGGAGCGTCGATTCCCGTCGATTCCCTGGTGGGCGGCCGGGTTGCTGGTCGGGCTCGCACTTTCGCTGTTCGGAGAACTGATACCCCGGGGCTGGGCGCAACCCAGGATCACGTACCTTGCGCACCGGTTCAGACTGCCACTGCGGTTCTTCGCACTGCTGTTCACTCCGCTGTTGTGGCTGGTCGAGGTCATCGGCGGGTTGTTCACTCGAGTCTTCCAGTATCCAGCGGGGCTGCACTACTTCGTCACGCGTGAGGAGTTGAAGAGCATGCTCAGGGAGGACACCGGGGAGGAAATCAACCCTCTCGAGCGCCAGATGCTCAGCCGCGTACTGGACTTTTCGGAAACCCGCGTGGAGGAGGTGATGGTCCCCCTGATCGAGGTCCATGCGATATCGAAGACCGCACCCTTGTCGGAAGCCGTCGCTGTCTTCGTCAAGGAAGGCCTCTCCCGCTTGCCGGTCTATGCCGACAGGATCGACAACATGGTCGGTCTCCTGTATGCCTTCGACGTGCTGTACGCGGACGACGTTGCAGCCCCTGTCAGCAGCCTCATGCGGCGGTGCAAGCACGTGCCAGAGACCAGCTCGATCGATGCCGTGCTCGCCGATCTCCAGAAGGCACACATTGGGGTGGCCATCGTCGTTGACGAGTATGGTGGCGCCGTCGGGCTCATCTCGATCGAAGACATCCTCGAGCAGGTTGTTGGAGATATCGAGGACGAGTATGATCGCCATGCGCCGGACCTGAGGCTTCTCGGCCCCGACGAGTACGTCGTCAATGCCCGGCTCAAGGTTCAGAAGCTCGCGGATGATTTGGGTATCGTGTTGCCGGAGGGTGACTACGAAACTGTTGGCGGCCTGATCCTGGAGAGGGTCGGCCGGATTCCCAAGGTCGGGGAGACCGTTTTCCACGGCCCCTTGACGTTAACCGTCCGGAAGGCCACCGACAGGGCCATCAAGGAGGTGCAGGTCGTGGTCAAGCGTCCGGTCCCGCGGCCGCGCCGTCGCTGAACCTTCCAGGGTGGTCTCGATCGGTTCCCTCCACGCGCGAGGCAGGGGATTGCCCCGGGGGGAGAGGCAGCGGCGCCCCGCGAGCCGCGGTCACCGGACGAAAGCAGTTGACATCGTGGCGAGGGTTGGGCAGGGTGGGGAAAACGTCACCATTCTTCCCCACCTGATTCCAAGCTCATGACAGACGACCTGCAAGACATTTCTCCGACAGAGATCAGGGATACGAGCGGGCAGATCCTGGAAGATCTCATCCAACTCGTCGCCAAATCGCGCCAGCAATCCCATGAGTACATGGAGCGCTTCGGCGTGACCGTACCCCAGTCCGGTGTTCTCAAGGCCCTTGACGAGTGTGGGAGCCTTCCCATCGGGACCCTGGCCGACCGCTTGCTTTTGAGGACCTCCACGGTGTCAGGTATCGTCGACCGGCTCGAGCGTGACGGGCACGTGACCAGGGTCCGGGGCAACGCCGACCGTCGTGTGGTTCACGTCGAGTTGACGCACCAGGGGAGAGGCCTGTGTGCCCGGCTCCCCGGATCCTCCCTGGACAAGGTCCGCCGTGCACTCGATCGCCTGGATCACGACGAGGCTCGAGCGTTTCTCACCCTCCTTCGTCGGGTCCTCGACTACATAGAGCAGGAAGAGAACGGCGCCGTCGGCGAATGACGCCCCTGCGCGGCATGACGAATCGCATGGGTGGAACGTACATCGTACTTGGAAGCCGCTTCCCGGTCGAACGCTTCTCGACCGGACCGGGGTCGCGCTACGGCGCGGCCGGCTGCTCCGCCGGTCCCGGCGCAACGAGCGACCTTGCCACCAGGCGGGCGATGATACCGTAGCCTCGATCGTTGCAGTGGCCGTCCGGGACGAACAGGGCGGCTCGAGGCGTTCCGTCTCGTTGCGCTGCCTCGAACGCCTTTTCCGTGTCGACGAGCCGGCAGCCTGTCCGGCGGGCGACGCCGGCCACGATGGCATTGACCGGCTGCGCGTCCGGGTAGGTCAACAGGACCGGCGTTGCCCCGGCACGGCGGACCGCGCCGACCAGTTCCTCCAGGTCGGAGCGAATCCACGCCGCGACGCCTGTTTCCCGGGACTGGGCGGCGAGCATCTGCCGGTAGTCTGCGGCGACAGGGCTCCCGGGCGCGAAGGCGTCGAGAAACTCCACCGTCTCGCCCGATCTCCCAAGGTGCTGGGACAGCGCGACGAGTTCAGGGTAGCAGTCGGGGTTGTCCGGGTCCACGCGAACGCATGTCTCGAGAAGCTCCAGGGCGTGTTCGGGGTCGTGCCGGTGGATCCAGGCAACCAACCCTTGCCCGGCGTGGTTGCTGCCGAACGTGGGATCCGCCTCGACGCCCCGGCGAAACCATTCGAGCGCCTCGTCCGGGTTCTCCCCCTGGTCCAGGGTGAGTCTACCCAGGCTGTAACATGGCACCGGGTTGGACGGATCGGATGCGATGGCCCGCTCGTACCACTCTCGTGCGATGTCGGTTCGGAGCATGCCACGGTAGACTTCCCCCATGCCCCAGCCGAGGCTCGAGTCGCTCGGTACACGGCGAAGCCCTCGCTCGAATTCCTGGCGTGCTTCGTCATATCGTCCGAGGGCCAGCCGGGCCGTCCCGGCCAGAAACTCGGGACTGAGCGCCTCACCGGGCCTGGAGCGGGCGTGCCATCGGATGTAGGTCTCCCACGGCCGGCCGCCGCGTGCCTCTTTTCGAGCGCCGGGGACATTGGGGTCCTGACTCCGTGCCCGTTCCCGAAACCTCGTGACCAGGTAGTCGGCCAGCCGCACGACGCGCAGGTGGTGGAGCGCCCCCGTGGCGCGGGCCGCCAGGCTGTCCCGGTCCAGGTAGGCCCGATACCCGGCGTAATTCATCTCGTTGTTGGTACCAACCAGCACGAGTACGAACCGTGGCCGAAACGTTTCCAGGTGTGTCCCGAGCGTGCCGAGCACGGTCGCGGTGTTCGCACCCGGGACGCCGCCATTGAACACGGCGAAGACCGGGGGCTGCCCCCCCCCGCCGGTGTTCGAGTCCCCTGGCGTGAAAAGAGACGTACCGGTTGTGCCACGGATCGCTTCCGCCACCCCCTCGCGCAGGCCGGTGGAGTGGTTCAGGATGCGCGCCAACTGAGACGGGTAGTCGTTGCCCGCGGAGGCACCGATGCCGTAGGTGAACGAGTCTCCCAGGCACACGACGCGTGTGCACGACGTGCAGATGGACGAGCCGGCACCGATCCCGGACGTGCGCGCCTGGTAGAAGAGGCCGGTGACCCGCAAGGTCGCCTCGAGGATCACGAAGACCACGACGAGGCCGAGCAGGAACGCCGTGGCACGTGCTCCGAGCCGGTGGCACGCGGCTTTGTTCAGTGGCGTGGGGCTGGAGCGCGTGGGTTCCCGCATGAGTAGAACGTGCCTCGGAATGTCTCCTGTCGCTCGATGCCTCGAGCGGTATCCCCGGCGCCGGTCGGGGGTTCTGCCGTTCCGATCTCGACCGGGACGATGACACACGACGGCCCCCCACCCTCGTGAGCCGCACCGGCGCTATTCCAACTCGACGGTCCAGCCGTCGAGGTTTCCGATCCCTATCCACAACCAGGGGGAGCCCGGGTCCCGGGCGAAACAGGCTGCGCAGGTCGCCGTTTCGTCCGTGGTCCCAGCCTCCTCGAGCGCACCGTTGCCTTGCAGGACGGCGCCGGCGGCATCGGGCGCATAGACGCGCATGGTGATGCCGGTGAAACGCGAAGGCGTCGCGCCCGGTGTGTATCCGAGCCGGTCTCCCCGGCCTCCGGACCCGTCGCCCCGGACTGTCCACAGGACGCCGCCATCGAACGGCAGTTCGAAAGTGCTCGCGATGTCGCCCGGCACCACGAAGCCCCAGACCCGGCCCGCTTCGCGTGCGAAGCTATCGATGGACGGATCTGCCACCGGCGCCAGGGTCTGCACGCCTGGCCGGAGCATGGGCACGATGGCCCCGTCGAGGAAGAAGAGGGGTACCCGGTCCAGTGGCGCGGTGATGGTTTCTGCCGCCGGACCGAACCGTTCGGCACCGGTCCAGTAGTCGACAAAGCGTCCCTGCGGGAAGAACACGGTACGTTCGGTGCCGCCGCGCACCAGAGGCGTGACGAGCAGCGCGTCTCCCACCACCATCTCGTCATCCGGGTGGTTGCCGTCATTCGGCCAGTAGAGGCCGTATGCCGAGACCGGTGGTGTCCCCGACTCGCGAGCGCGTTCCGCGAGGGTATAGAAGAACGGGAAGAGCTGCGTGTGCAGGTTAGCGTACATTCTGAAGATCTCGAGGGTTTGCTCGGTGTAGGTCCGGTCGCCCTGGTCGGAGAAGTCCCACGGGTTGCAGGAGACGTTGTTGTCGCCGCAGCCCCCGTACTGCATGATCGGCAGGAAGGCCGCGTACTGGGTCCAGCGCAAAAGCTGCTCGCTCGTCGGCCTGGGAGACCGGTAGCCGCCGGTATCGGAGGCGTAGAACGGGTACCCGCTGGCCGAGAGTGTGAGGCCGGCGATCATGGCGGCAGGCAGGCCGCCGACCTGGCCGTTTTCGTGCATGTAGGAGAAATCCGTGTTCAGGTCGCCGGGCCAGATGACCGATGTGAGCGACTGCCCGCCGAACACACCGCCGCGGGAGATGATGAACACATCGTTCGGCTGGTAGGGTTCGAAGTAGGCCTGGTGATAGAAGCTCGAGAACCAGTGGTGCATCGTGTCTGCGTCTTCGCCGTTGTAGAAATCGGCGTGGAGCGCCTTGTGGGCGACGCCGTGGATGACGTCTTCGCCGTAGTCCAGCTTCCACCCTTCGAATCCTCGAGCCATGGCTTCGCGCACACGGTCTTGCCAAAAGGCCGAAGCGTCGGGGTGGGTGAGGTCGATCAGCGGGCCGAACTTGTTGTGTTCGGCCAGTGCGTGCACGAACCATCCCTGTTGCTCGAACAGGTCGTATGCCGGATCTTCGGGATCAAGGTAGGGTACGTTCCAGCCGGCCAGCCGGAAACCGGTGTCATGAAGCGTCTGGACCATGGTCTCCGGGTCCGGGTAGCGGCCCGGGTCGAAATCCATGGAGGTGATGTAGGTCTCGTAGGGCCGGTCCAGCCAGATGCCGCTGCCGGTGATCCCGTGCTCCCGGATGGCTGCTGCATCCTCGAGCACCATGTCCTGTCCGGACACCTCGTCGCGCCAGAAGACGGGTGCGAAGGCCCAGACCGGTGGAATCGCCGGCTGTCCGGTGAGGCCGGTGTAGGTCTCCACGAGGTCGAGGGGGCGAGCCGCGGCCATCCAGTAGAACCGGATACCTCGAGTCCCGAACTCCACCCGTACCTTGGTCGCCTGGGTGGCAGCCACGTCGAAAATCCCCGGGTGCAGGTCCTCGACGAACAGCCCCCAGCCTCGAGTCGACACCAGGAACGGAACGGGCACGTGTGCCTCGTTGTAGAAATCCTCGAGGTTCTCGAGGTCGAGTTCGAATTGCATCGCCCGTATGCGCCCCCGGTGCTCCACGCTGTCGAAGTATTCCCCGAGGCCGTAGTATCGTTCCGAAGGCGGGGCGGCGAAATCGAGGCCCACATAGGCTGTCGGTGTCTGCCCGGCGACGAAATCGAACCGGAACGCCGTGGGACAGGACGGTTCGATGGTCAGTTCCGCGGACGCGCCGTCATCGAGTCGAAGCGACAGCCACAGGGAGTCGCCTGTCGCCGACCAGTGGTCGATACGGTCCACGTGGAACCACCGCAACCCCGATGGGCCGTCGGCGGCTCGAGGAAACAGTCGCTGGTAGAAATACCAGGGGTCGTAGTTGTAGTCCGTGTCGATGGCCGGGACCGAGCCGACGCGAAAGCCACCTGGATCCATGCTCGAGATGACCATCCCGGCTTCGTCGGTCAACTCCATGGAGAAGGGGTCCGCATGCAGGACCAGGCGATGGCCGCAGCCGTCCTCCAGGACAATCGGATCGTCGAGGGTCCGTGCGGGTGCGGCCGGCCGGGAAGGCGTGGAAACGATCCTGGTTCGCTCCGCACGCCAGGCCGAATCCGTCTGTGCGTGGTCTCGGGCCCGGGAGGCACCGGTGACCCCGCGTTCGCTGGCCGACGCTGTGCCATGGGCCAGCGCCAGCACGGCCAAGATAAGCCACGCCTCGAACCGCAGGGTGGGTGCCGTGCCACACGGGGAATCGCGGCCAGTGCGGATACCGAGGGCGGATCTCCTACTTCCCTCTTTCTGTCGTTGGCTCATCATTCGTCTCCACTCCTCCCGATCATGACGAAGGCCTGTTCGCGTGCCAGCCTACTACCCACGAGCATCGTAGCCCGTGTTTGGACGTTGGGCGAGTGATTCTCGTGTAGGAGACGGGAATCGGCCGGGGTCCGTGAGCGAACGCGGGGGACAGCCGTGCGATTTCGGTCTGCGTGAACGGTTTACTCCCCTGCCTCGGTCTCCCAGGGCGGTGGCGGAGGCTCGGCGTCGACGAAGAGTTCCCCGCTGGGCCGACCTTGCTCCCGCGCCGTCATCAGGGAGATATTGGTATCCATGTTGAGCCAGCAGAGAAGTGTCTGTGCGCGCAGTTTGAGGAAGAACGCTCGAGCCTCTCCAGCCAGGTAGCCGAGCAAACCGCCCGGAAGGGCCCCTGCCAGGGACCAGGTGAGCGCGGGCCCTGGGGTTGCTGCCCGCAGCGCCAGGTAGCCCAGGAGAACGCCCAACTCGACGCCGAGGATAGTCCACAGGATGGTAGCGAAGAGAGCACTCCTGTAAAGCCTGTCGGCATACCGTTGCAGCGTCGCGGGGTCGTAGGTTGCCATCTGGCCCCTCCCGTCGTCTGTCGCCGGCGATACAGGGACGCTGGTTCGGTCCGCTGCACGTTCACCGGGAGGTTGCTGCTCCCGGCGGCGTCAAGGATCTCGTTTGCCCCAGTGTAAAGTGTCTTGCCGGCGTGTCAAGAGAAGAGCCGGTACAGCTTGCCGCGTTGCGTCAGGGGGCGTGCGCAGCGTGCGGCGCGTCTCCGGTATCCCTGGCCACGAGGTACGCGCCCGGGCGCTCGATCCGTCTCAGATTGTGCGACCGTTCCCGAAGAGCATCCTGACGCACTCCGCCACCTCGATACCGGGGATCTCCTCGAGGCAGCGATGGTGTCCTGCCGGGCAGTCCGGTCGGCCGTGGAGTGTGCAGGGGCGACATCGAAGCGGTCGCTGGAGAACCATCGAGCGCGGGTGGCGGGGGCCGAAGCCGAACTCAGGAATCGTGGGCCCGAAGAGCCACACCACCGGGACCCCCAGCGCCTCGGCGACGTGCGAAAGGCCGGAGTCGTTCCCCACCGCCACGGCGCACCGCGCCAGCGATGCCAGCATGCTGTCCCAGTCTGGCGGGATGAGGCACGCGTGTTCGGCCCCTCCTGCGACAAAGGACATCAGGGAGGCCTCTCCCCGGTCTCCCAGTACCACGGGGAGACATCCCGCGGCCTCGAGTCGGCCCGCGAGTCGCCGGAACTGCACGGCAGGCCACCGCTTGTTGGCATGGCGTGCACCGGGGAGCAACGCCACCGCCGGGACCCGTTCAGGCAGGTGCGCAGCCGCCCACGCCCTTCCCTGGTCGGTCGGCTCGAGCAGCCGGAGAGGTCCGCCGGGATACGATTCACCGCTGATTGCCGGCTGGAGCAGCGGGGCGGGGTCGGTCGGCTTCTCGAAGCCGCCCGTCCGTCCTGTCGTCCATGCCACCCATCGGTCCACCGTGCCGGCGTGCTGCCGCCAGACCGGCTCGATGCGCCTGTTGTCCACCGTCTTCTCTGTCCACGGGTGCACCAGGAGTCTTAGGCGGGCCAGGTGGGTGCTCGGCGTTCGGAACACCGGGACGCCGCCGAGCGCGGTGGTCACCATTCGACTGCGGAGATTGTTGTGGAAGTCGAGGACCACGCCGGGCGCCTCCAGCCGGAGCCGGTAAGAGAGATCCATGATGGTGCATCTGTCCGAAAGCGCGAGCACGGTATCCGCGAGGGGGGAGAAGTGCAGCAGGCTGGCGAACCGGGCACGGGTGGCATAGATGATCTGAACGCTCCCGGAGAGGGCGCGAAGATGGGCCAGGGCCGGAAGCGTGAGGACGATATCCCCGAGCGAGCTGAAGCGGATGGCCACGACGCACCTCATTGGCCCCCCCGTGGTGCCGCTGTTGCGTGGCTCCGGTGGCAGATGATTTCGTCCAGGCGCCTCGAGACCGCTGCGGCAACCTGGTCGACCGGGATCCCGGCGAGGCATTCGCACCGGGAAGGACAGCGCCGCAAGTAGCATCCCCGGCAGGCCAGGTCTTTCCGCCCCAGTAGCAGGTGCATCGAGCCGTCCCTGGCCTCCGGCAGGTAGGGGCCGGTCAGAGAGGGCAACGTGGGGCCGAAGAGTCCAACCAGGGGCGTCCCCAGTGCCGTGGCCAGGTGCATGAGTCCGCTGTCGTTGGTGACCAGGAGGTCCAGTGCGGCGATCAGCGCGGCAGCCATGTCCAGGGGAAGGTGGGTGCTGCCCAGGAACAGGGAAAGCCTGCCTCTCCGGGTGCTCCGCACGGCCTGTCCCGGGTCTCCGTCTTCCCGGAAAGCGTCACCCGGACCGCCGATGACCACCACGTCCGCCCCGTGGTCCCGTCGAAGCCGCGTCGCCAGTGCCTGGAAGTTGGCGATTGGCCATGCTCGAGTGCGCCCGCTGCCCACGAACGGAGCCAGCCCGACCAGTGGACGGCCCGAGTCGGATCGGCAGGTGTCGCGGAGGGCGTGCCCGAGACGGGCGAGCCCGGCAGGAAGGGCAAGGGCGCGGCGAAATGCCGCCGCGGGCTCGAATACGCCCCTGTCGCCATGCCGCGTCGGGCCCGGCACGGGTGTAGTACGGGCCGCGGACCGTTCGGGGGGCTGGCGGGTCCCGCCGGTTCCGGCGGTGCCTGGGACGGCGTCGGCGAGCGCGTCCACAAGGGTGTCGGCGAGGGTGAGCCACTCGTCGAGCACATGGCGGGCGAAGGGAGGAGAGAACCGGCTCCTCCTGGCTGCCGGTCTCCTGGTGGCATGAGTGAGAAGCCCCCCGCGGTTGTCGTCCGGAAACCCGACCCGGATTGGGACCGCGGCCAGGCGCGCCTCGAGAGCGGCGCGGAAGGAGGGAGCGAGCAGCAGCGCCGCACGGGGCCGGATGCGCTTCATCGCCGCCGCGGCGACCACGACCGAGCACGCACCCCGTCCCTCGGGAAGGGGATAGCACGGCAACCCGGCCGAACCGGGGCCGGTCCGGGCGCCCAGGCCATAGAGCGGGACCAGGTGAGCGCGGCACCACACGTGCACCCTGCTCCCCGGAAGGCGGCGAACCAGGTGGTCGGCCACCACCTTGGCGAAGACCGTGTCACCAATCCAGTTGGGACCACGAAGCAGGATGTCCACGTTCTGGAAGACTCCTTTCTTGGGAACGCGGGGAGCCGGACAGCGGCATTATGAGGCCTTCGCTGGCAGCAATCAATGGTCGAGAAGGATCGCCATATCCATCCTGCCCATCCATGCCTGTCTCGCGATGGCCAATCCACGACGCACCAGGTCCCCCACCGGCCCTTGCCTTCTGGGGTTCCGGGACGAATCGCATGCAAGGCGTTGCAGCACGAGGCCATTCGAGGTAGGCTGTGTGCACCGGACCGCGATCTGATGGATCGATGCGAAGGGGGAATCATGGTCCCGGCCATCCACGTGTTGGTTCCAGCCTACGACGAGGCCGAGAACTTACCGCACCTGTTCGCCCGTCTCTTGCCCGTGCTGGAGGCACTGGGCAGGCCGTGGGAGCTGCTCCTGGTGGATGACGGGTCCACCGATGGCACAGGACCGCTCGCCAGGGAACTCGGGCGAGGCTACCCGGTGAGCGTTGTCAGGCACGACACGAACCGGGGGCCCGGTGCGGCATTCGTCACCGGTTTCCGAGCCCTGCTCGACCGTGCT
>JAJRTE010000292.1 GCA_024278455.1 Myxococcota bacterium | reverse complement strand
CGATTCGTCCATGTCGCGGGGAAGGCGAGAGAGGTCGCGGCGACATCGAGCGTTGGAGTGTCGAGGTGGGAGCGGCCCTGTCGAAAACCCGGGTAGTTGCGGGGTGGGCGGAACGATGATCGACGCCTACGGAGATGCCTACGGCTGCGCTACTTGATGGGGCCGGTGCTCGGTGAGTCCTGGTCGCTGATGGATATGGCAGAACCTCAGCGGCGATCGAAATGCGTGACCAGAATCGCCGCGGTGCCCCTCAAACAGTTGTGACCGTGCTCAGTCTTGATCGATGTGTCCTGGAGACATTCTCCACAACCATCCCGTCGGGCTGACGGCCGATCAGCCCCATCTAGCCGCACGCCGCCGCGCCGTGGAACCCATTGAATTACCACAGGGTAGTCCTGCGGGGTCCAGCCACGACGGGGCACGGCACGTCCACCGCCATCCCTCGGTCCGGGCAGCGCATCATGCCTCTAGCCCGTAGGGTAGCCCCGGGTCGTTACCTCCCCGGGGCCCCCGCCAGATCCGGACTAGGAGATTTCCACCATCCGGCTCCTCCGCTGGTCGCGGCTCATGAAGACCAGATCTGCACTCGAATGCGCGGCTTGGGTAGCGGGTTCGCCGCCAGCAAGTCGTTCATCCGATCCCAGTTGAGACGCGAGCGTTGGCTCCTCCGGTTCAGCCATCGGTGCCAGGCCCCCTCGACGCCGCGGATGAACTGCCGCAAGCTGCGGCTGTTCCCGTTGACGCCGAAGTAGTTGAGGTGTCCCTCAACCCGCCTCGTGAGCGCAGCGTGTTGCTCCTTGACCGATAGGTGACGATAGCGTCGGCACCAGTCGGCGACGGTCCTGAGCGACCGTCGGAGGCTCGCCTTGCGAGTCTTGACCCTGGGCACCCGGCATCCCGAGCGGGCTCGCCCCCAATAGAAGGTGAACCCGAGGAAGTCGAAGGTCCGCGGCCCCTTCCCTTTTCGCGTCCGAGGACGTTCGAAGGGGATGAGCCGGGTCTTGTCTGGGTGAAGCTCCAGACCGTACCGCTCGAAACGGCGGCCCAGCACCCTCTGCACTCGCTCTGCATCGTCCTGCCGCGCGAAGGCAATGACGAAGTCATCCGCATAGCGAATGAGCTGCGCCTTTCCCCGGAGCCTCGGCAGAACCACGCGCTTGAACCAATCGTCAAGCACGTAGTGCAGGTAGATGTTCCCCAAAAGCGGCGAGAGTGTTGATCCCTGCACCGTGCCCTCTTCCGGCTCCGTGTAATCGGAGCCGTCAAGGACCCCTACGTGCAGGCACTTCCCGATGAGCCGCAACAGCGACCCGTCCGCCACCCGGTTCTGGAGCATCTCCACCAGCGTCTTGCGATCGATGCTGTCGAAGAAGGACTTGATGTCGGCCTCCAGAATCCAGTTTCCCTCTCCCTGATACAGCACCTGGTTCAGGACCCGAACAGCGTCGTGCGCGCTCCGCTTGGGACGGAAACCGTACGAGTGCTCGTAGAAGAGCGGCTCATAGACAGCCTCCAGCACCTCACGTATCGCGTTCTGCACGATTTTGTCCTCGACGCATGAAATGCCTATCGGCCGCGTCGTGTCCTTCCCCTTCGGGATGTGCACCCTCCGGATGGGTTGGTGACTTATCTGGCCAATTTTGTTCCTGCGGCGCCTGCGGCGAAAATTGGACCTGATAAGTCAACGTTAACCGGCCAATTTTCGGCATTAACCGGCCCGTTTTCTCCGTCGCTCGATCTCAAAGGCAGTCGATTTCTTGATGGAATTGGCCGGTTAACGGGGACGCCAGCGCCCTTCCCGGAGCCTGGCGTGCAGGTCCCCCAGGTTCTGCGCCAACTGCTCGCCGTACCCCTCCTTGTCGATGCCATCCACCCCAACCGCGGCCCCCTTGCGGAGTCCACGGTATGCGCGCTGTAGCGCCCACCCGTCGATGTGGTGGGCCAGGGAGCGAAACCGTACCTCCGGGTCTCGCTTCGCTCTCTTCATTACCCTCAACAGTCCCGTTGAGAACAAGTCCATCGTCTGCTTCGAGATGGTCATTCTTTCCCTCCTGAGGTTCGCGTCCAACACGGGCCACAATCGCTCGACCGGCTCCGGCGCTACCCGTTTCCCGGCGTCATCACTACAACGCGGCCCTCCGGCCCCCTGTCCCCATCGTCCTCGGCTCCGGTTCCCCTGGCCTTCGGACTACCCGCTTACGGCGAACGCTCGTTCTTATCCCCAACTCGGGTGCGTCCACGAACGCGAGTCAGGCCCGGGGTCTGATCACCGGCTCCCCGAGTGGCCGGAAGTTTCGTCGGGAGGGACGAGGGAGGTCCCAGGTTCCTGGGCCGTCCTCTTCAGACGCGCCACGGCTAAGCAACCCCGCCAGGTGCTCCTCCTCCTCACCCTGGCCATCGTGGCCTGGCCGCACCCTGCGGCTAGCGGAGGTCTCGCTGGGGCCTTCGGGCGCATTGACACCTTGGGCACCCGGGATAACTGACGTTCTCGGGGCTATTGCACCGCGGCTCACCTGCTCGCCTGTCTACGCATCGCCGGTGCGGTTTCCCTACCACCGTCGCAAGACTGGCTTCCGGCTG
>JAJRTE010000291.1 GCA_024278455.1 Myxococcota bacterium | reverse complement strand
GTAGCCGGGGCGTCCGGCATTCTCGAACAGCACGGCGCGCACGCCCGGGATCACCCGCCAGTAGGCGTCAAGGGCGTCGATGTCCCGCTCGGGGATGCCGCCGCGCAGGTGGGCGTCAATGTCCTGGATGTCTTCGGGTTCGGTGCTGTCGATGTAGCGCGGCAGGTTGAGGTTGTAATCGTTTTTCGGGTCGGCGATTTCCTAGAAGGGCACCATCCGGGCATAGCCGGGGATGTCCACCTGCCGGTTGAAGGTGTCGACGATCCGGTGGATGTCCCGCTCGCGCAGGCGGTTCTTGTTGCCGTCCTTGATGAACCCTCTGGAGGCGTCGATCATGAAGATGCCCCTGCGGGCGGGGGCGTTTTCCTTGTCGAGCACGAGGATGCAGGCCGGGATGCCGGTGCCGTAGAACAGGTTGGCGGGCAGGCCGATGATGCCTTTCAGGTATCCGGACCGGATCAGCTTTTTGCGGATCTTCGCTTCGGCATTGCCCCGGAACAGCACGCCGTGCGGCAGGATGCAGGCGGCCTTGCCGGTGCTTTTCATCGAGCGGATGATGTGCAGCAGGTAGGCGTAGTCGCCCTGCTTGGCGGGCGGCGATCCCCAGGCGAAACGCTGATACGGGTCGGCCTCGGGGGTGATGCCGTTGCTCCAGGTCTTGTCGGAGAACGGCGGATTGGCGACCACATAGTCATACGTGCGGAGTTGTTCGCCATCCTTGAACTTGGGGTTGGCAAGGGTGTTGCCCTGGAGAATGGTGGCGGTGGGGAAGTCGTGCAGGATCATGTTCATGCGGGCAAGGCCGGCCGTTGTCTGGTCCTTTTCCTGCCCTTCGAGGGTGATGGGCTTGCCCGCCTGGGCGGCGACCTTGAGGAGCAGCGACCCCGATCCGCAGGTCGGGTCGTAGGCCGTGGTCGATGCGACCGCGGTCTCCGGCGAGATGCCGATGACCTGGGCAATGACGCGGCTGACTTCCGACGGCGTGTAGAACTGACCCTTGCTCTTGCCGCTCTCGGTGGCGAAGTGCCGCATCAGGTACTCGTAGGCGTCGCCGAGGATGTCGTCGTGGTCCGCCCGGTTTTTTGAGAAATTCAGCTCCGGCTTCTGGAAGATACTGATCAGGTTCGTCAGGCGGTCCACCATCGCCTTGCCTTCGCCGAGCTTGTTCGGGTCGTTGAAGTCCGGGAAGTCGCTGCGGGCCAGGCGGGGGTTGCTGTCGATGAGCGGCTGGATGATTTGCGTGTTGATCTTGTCGCCGATGTCGCTCTTGCCCTTGAGCTTGACCATGTCGGCGAAGCTCGCGCCCCTGGGGATGGTCACCGGCGTAGCGAAGTCATCCGAGTCGGCGTACTTGTCGGAGATGTACTTGATGAACAGCATGAACAGGACATAGTCCTTGTACTGGCTGGCATCCATGCCGCCGCGCAGTTCATCGCAGCTTTGCCAGAGCGAGCTGTACAGTTGGGATTTCTTCAGCGCCATTTCCTGTTTCCTTGATCACCATCGCGTGCTGGGCCGTTGAAAGCGGTTTCACCCGCGCCACCGGGACGAACCCCGGAGAGGTTGCCGCGGAACGGAGAATCGGCAAAGGGGCGGGGAAGCGTGTAACTGCTTGAGGAATGTGGAGAAACGACGAAACCGCGTGGGGCTCGACCCACGGGCTCTTGCACTGACCAAGAATCGCCCGACTCGGCGGATTGTAATCCGGTTGCCCAGGAACCAGGTCTCCATGCAACACTGGTGGACGACGACACGGTATGTCCAGCGTCGGGCGCCCCCCCACCCGTGCTCAGAAGGGACGCAAGATTCCAATTCGTGAGCAATCTCACCATGTTTCTCCTGGTAGGTCGTATCTCCCGAATCGACGCATACCAGAAAGTGGTCGAACCCGCTTGCCCGCGCTGGGCGAAGGGGCACTCAGGCGGCTCTTTCAACCGCAATTGCCACCGGGCATGTAGTTCCGCTGTGCCGCCGATAGCCAGACGCGAAAAACTTGAAGGCGATGGTGGCTCGAACCAACGAAGGCCTCCCCCGGAACATCAACTATCCGCTGATTCGGTCCATCTCTCCGTCAGCGCATCGACTTCCGGATCGACCGGCTGGTCGAACGCTTCGTACAAACGCCTCAGCTTGAGAAGCTCCTTCCGCGCTGCCCGATGATGGTTGCGATTCTCGACCAGGCTCGAGCGGCCGAAGAAGCGGTAGACCGATTCGAGCGATCGGCGCTTCTTGAGCGACGTGAGCAGCACGAAGCCCTGGAAGGCTTCGGTGAGTTGCAGGTCGACGGGCCGCCCGTCATCCTTGCGCCGCTCGGCCTCCTCGACGAACGCCTGCGCCGCCAGCTTCAGGGTCGAAATGAGCGCATTGACCGGGACCCGGCCCTCGAGCTGCAAGGCATGCTCGACATGGCGGTCGCGAATGAGAATGTCCGACGTATCGCCCCCATACTCCACGAGCGCCAGGGAATAGGCGCGGCGGAGAACGTTGTCCAACTGGCGCAGGTTTCCCGGCCAGGACTGCTCGAGCAGGACGAGTTCGGCGTCGGCGGCGAGGCACACGGAGCCCTTCCGGTGGTCCTGGCCGTGACGCCGCTCGAGCATGAACCTTGCCCACAAGGGGATCTCGTCGGTGCGTTCCTTCAACGGGGGGAGGTTGACCGGAAGCACGTTGATCCGGTAGAAGAGGTCTTCCCGGAAGCGACCGGCCCGGACTTCGGCGAACAGGTCCGCGTTCGTGCCCACGATGAACCGGGTGTCCGCCTCCCTGTCCCCGGTCGCGTCGCCCAGCACCTGGTACCGCCGCTCCTCGAGCAGCTTCAACAAGCTGGCCTGCGCGCGCATCGAGAGTTTGTCGATCTCGTCGATGAACAGCGTGCCGCCGGTTGCTCGAGTGACCCGGCCCTTGTAGTCTCCCACCGCGCCGGTGAAGGCGCCCGACTTCCACCCGAACAGCTCGCCGAGCTGCAGCTCCTCGGGAACCGTGTGGATGTCCACAGACTCGAACGGGCCGTCCTTGCGCGGAGAACAGGCATGGCACCAGCGGGCCATGCGCGACTTGCCGGACCCGGTGGGTCCACACAGCAAGATGGTCTCTTCCTGCTGCGCAAAGACCCGGAGCGTGTCGATCATCCCGGCCATCGACGGGCCGACGACAGGAAGCAGACTGTCCGCGGTCACCACTGCTCGAGGCTGCCTCGGGAGCGAAGCCAGGTAGGGCGCGGCCAGATCGGCCAGGACCTGGAGTGTGCCACCACACTCATGCCACACGAACGTCTTGCCCATGGCACTGGGACAGAACGCCTCGATGGACACCATGCCGCCAAGCTGGTTCCCAGGCAGCCGAAGCGGGAGCACACACAGATGGGTTGCATTCCGCCCGAGGAGGCGGAGCCGGCTCTCCTGGCTGTTGAACGGCGCCGGAGGCCCGTCGATCGTCCAACCGGTGCTCGAGGGCGGTTCGCCCAGTACGTGGGCCACGCCCAGGTTGACGTCGATGACCACGCCGCAACGATGCTGCTCCACCCATCGCCAGGCGCTGGCGGACGGGTGGAGAGCCTTGTCACCCTCGCCACCGGCGAGTCGCCAGTTCTCGGTCTCGAGCACCACAAGGCCGCTGTAGCCACCCTTGGGGCGGAGGTGGACCATCCCGCGCCTCACGCTCCCCTTGTCCCGGTAGGGACTCTCGCGAAGCGCGTCCACCGCGACTTCGAGCATGCGCTTCAAGATCAACGTCGCTGCGTCCTCGAACGAGAGCACCTTGGCCAGCTCCCGAACGATAGGGACAATCATCTGCTCCATGCCGTGTCAGTCCTGGTTCGATGTCCACTCGAGCCCGCCGGCCTGGTGCGGGCGTGAAAGGGGCGACCGCGTTCCGGCAAGCCGCCGGGTAGTATAGCTCACACGATACGACAAAGGTAAGGTCTTTCGGACTTGACGCCGGCAACGGAGCGCGCATGTTTGTCCCATACACGCGCCGGAAGGGCGCCACGCCACCTCTTGCATCAAGGACAGCTCCATCATGGGAAAGAAAAAACGCCTACGTGCTGAAAGGGCCGCAGTGAAACCTCCCGCCGTCGAGCCGACCGTGCGTGACATCCATGGCCCGGGCGAATTCCAGTCCCGGGTCCTCGAGGCCGAACGGCCGGTCGTCGTGGATTTCTGGGCGCCCTGGTGCGCGCCATGCAAGGCGATGGCGCCCGGGTTCCACGCTGTCGCGGAGAAGTTCGAGGGGCAGGTGTTGTTTGCCAAGGTGAACACCCAGGCGAACCGCCAGGTGGCTCAGCAGTTCAACATCCGCAGCATTCCGACGATGATCGTTTTCCGGGACGGCGAGGTTTTCGACGTCCGTATCGGGGCGGCGAAGCCGGAGAAGATCGAACAGATGGCCCAACGGGTGCTCGATGCCCACAACGGCGTCGGGATCCTGGGCAAGCTCAAGCGCATGTTCGGCGGTGGTGGAGACAGCGCTCGAGAGGGTGACCAGGCGGAGGGCGAGGCCCAAGCTTCCGGATGAGGCTCGCTCCCCCAACGCCGACGGGGCAGTTCATCGGACATCGCAGGGCACCAGCCCCTCGGCGGCGAGACGGTGCGCGACGGCTCGAGCCGCCACCCTGGCCCCGGCCGGGGTCCAGTGGGGGTCGTCGTCGAAATAGAGGGGAAAGTCGGCCGCCGATTCGAAGGCGTCCAGGGTGGATATCACCGGGTACGGCAAGCGCCCGCCGGCCTCCTCGAAGTACTTGAAAGGCTCCCGCACGTAGGGCCCCAGCGGTTCGTACAGCCCTTTCTCGTCGTTGTTGCGCGATTCCCGCAAGGAATACTGGTACGCTCGAGGATACACGACCAGTACCATCGGCACATGAAGCACCTCGTCGCAGAAGGTGTGCAGCGCTGCCAGGTTCTTCATCACTCCCCGCTCGATGTCGGCCCGTGTCTGCTCCAGGGGATGGTTGGTCACGAAGAACTTCTCGCCGGAAAACGTGGTGCCTCGCTGCACCCGCCCATCCGGGCGGCGCCGCGCCACGCCACGCCACCGCAGCGGCGCCTCGAGGCCGGAGAAAGCGCCCAGGTTCGCGGCCAGTCCCGGCAGATACATGGCGAGAAGCTTCTGGACCACGGCACCGGTGTCCGGGGCCAGGTCCCCTCCCCTGGCCAGCGCCTCCTCGTATCGCAGGTCGTCACTGAAATCGGTCATGTCCAGGTTGTAGACCACGAGGTCGGGCCGATACCGGTAGCCGATTTCCTTCAGAAGCCTCAGCCCCAACAAGGGGGACGAACTCGTCCACCCCATGTTCACCGCCACGACATCCCGGCAACCTCGCCGCGCCAGCATGTCCTGGAACTGTGCCGGGTAGGTCTCGTCGTAGTCGAGATGGAATCCGTAGGTGAATGAATCGCCTAGAAACAGGACCACGAACTGCCCGCTGTCCAGGTCCGAAGCCTCCCCGCGAAACCGGATCCCATCACCGTTGATGTCCTCCATGACGTAGGGCCGCATCCGGTGGTCCACGTTGAGTTCGTGAAACCGGGCAATGCCCGCGATGACGACTCGAGTCAGCAGGCGCGGCATGACGACGCCGAGCACGAGGGCGGCACCCACGATGGTAAGCGTCGCCGTCAGAGGCGCCCGGCGGACGAAGTAGACCAGCGCCGCCAAGGCCAACAGCGGCAGCACCCACAGGAACGCGACGCCAGGCACTTGGAATAGCACGGCAAACGCCAGGATGGGGGCAACGACGAGGTCCGCGTGGGCCCACGCCTCGAGCACTCGACCGGCGGGACGCGCCAGGACGCGGACTCGAGTCCCGAGCAGCAACAGGAGCCAGGTCCCCCACAAGATGGGCGGCAGGACTGCATGGTGAAAGACCAGCGGGGGCCGCCGCACGCTCACCCACGACACAGCGAACCGGTCCTGGCCTCGAGCCGGGACGATCCGCAACCTGCTCACCCCACCGGGGCGCGTCACGACAGGCCCCTGGATGGTCTCGAGGACGTTGCCCGAACCCGTCCCGCCGGCTGTCCACACCGTCTCGAACCGCGTTCCCCCCGAGGACACCTGCACCAGGTAGGATTCGGCCAGGTTTGCCTGCAACGTGACGGCGAAGGTCCGTACCGGCCGCTCGAGCCGCACCTCGAGGTATCCGCCCCGCGGGATCACGATACCCCGTTCCCACGTGGTGCCGTCCTGGAACAGCCAGCAGCGCCGCTCCGTGGAGGCCCGGTTCCCGCCCTTCCCTTCCACCAGCGTCACCGACCCGGGAAGCACGACCCGTTCCCAGGTCCAGGTGCTACCTGCAATCGCCACGGCAAGCGGAACCAGGAGGAGCGTCCCCGCGAACGGCCCGATGGTTCGCGCCAACACTGCGCCCGCTCGCCGGTAGGCGCCGCGACGTCCCTCCCCTGTGCCCGCGGCCATCATGGATCGTCACCCCCCCTGCCCTTACGGAGACCTCCTTCGAATGGGCTGGTGCGACACCCCTCACCCCTCACCCCTCACCCCTCACCGCTCGCCACTCGCCACTCGCCACTCGCCGCTCGCCACTCGCCACTCGCCGCTCGCCACTCGCCGCTCGCCACTCCCCACTCGCCGCTCGCCACTCCCCACTCGCCGCTCGCCACTCGCCGCTCGCCACTCCCCACTCGCCGCTCGCCACTCCCCGCTCGCCGCTCGCCACT
>JAJRTE010000290.1 GCA_024278455.1 Myxococcota bacterium | reverse complement strand
GGGATTCATCGCGGGACAGACCAGGCGCGGAACCGAGGGCGCCAGAGCCAGGGCGACGCTGGTCAGCAGGTCTCCCGCCAGCCCCTGGGCCAGGCGCCCGACGAGGTCCGCGGTGGCCGGCGCCACGACGAAGCTAGCCGCAATCCATCACCAGCTTCTCGCTCAGTGGTTCCAGCTCGGTTTCTGATCGTGCTTTGCGCGCGATTCGGCTCGGAGGAGACCTGGACAGGTCGTCGAGAACCGAATCGGGTGGAAAGTGCCGGCAGGAGCCGAGAGGCTCGTGAAACGAGCTGGTTGGAGCCGCTGGGCGGGAAAGTGGTGATGGATTACGGCTAGGCGTCGAGCTGAGCGAGTTCCTCAACCTGGAGCGCAGCCGGGCCCTGGCGAGCTTTTACCATGAGACCTGCCGCCGAGGGCCTGCAACATCGGGGACGCAGGCTCGCTACTCATGTCGCTTTCGCAGTTCATCTCGCCTTCGTAGTTTCGCCTGAGTTGTCAGCCAGTAGTGCTTCCTGGCGAGTCTCGCCAATTCGGGCATTTCCTCCGGGGGAATCGGGGTAATACGCACTTCACCGTCCGCATAGAAGCTGACCCCGGTGAGCCCCGGCAAGTGACCATCCTCGATCAGCTGCTCCCTCATCTCCTTCGTCATACCACCTTCGGTGGCGATGACGAAGTACTCACCCCGCTCTCTCCGCCGATCGAACTCCCGCTGACGGATCTCCCAGGTGCTCTCCCCGATTTCGTCGGCGTCCGCCATCAGTTGACTCGACCGGAGTCCCTCGTAGAGCTGCTCCCACTCGGCCTCGTTGTCTCCTTCGAAGACCCGCGCCCCCAGCAGTTCCGCCACATCCAGGTCTGCCCCCTCCTCCTGATGTTCCGGCTCCTCGACCTCCTCGACGGCTAGAGGCGCTTGAACCCGGGTTCTGCCTGAGGTGTCGGGAGTCACCCCCGGAGGGCGGACCGGGTCACCCGGAGACGAGTCGCTCCCACTGGAGACCACGGGTTTCGAGGCCGCTGCGAGCCGGGGGCCTCCGGGGCTCTCCGGTGTCGATGCCTCAGGCTCCCCTGACTGGACCACCAGATAGCCAGCCAGCACCGCCGCGGCAGCGACGGTCAACGCCGCCAGCACCTTCAGATTGGCCACCCTCACTCCATCCTCCTCCTGATACAGGCCCAAGTCCAAGGAGGGTCCCATGAGGCAACTCCTCCACCTCACCCATCGTTGCTGTCGATCAGCGGCAACTCGAGTGTGTTGGTCTCAGGTATCACATGATCCACAACCCACCGAGAGGGTCACGGTCCCGACCAAGGTGGGTACGGGGGGGGTCTCCGACTTTCTCATAGACCGGCTGGGAGGATCCAGCCGTCAGTTCGCTGGGACAACCGGTGCCCGCTACGCTGTACTTCCTGCGTGGGAAGTTCTTAGGGGGGTCGAACTGGCGGTAATACCCCTAGAGTGAGTATGAGCACGTCGTCCTGGCCATGCAACTCGGGGGAATGCACTCGCCGGGGAGGGCGTGCACGCTCATCCAATCTCCCTCGAACGCGAATCCCGCCTGCGGAGCGTAGTCTTGGTGTTCCGACGTCACGTCACAGTTGCCGCACTCGTCCTCAACCGGCGGCGTAGCCACCGGCTTAGCCCGAGCAGGCCGCATTGGGGCGACCACTGCGGGCGTGGCGTACACGCCGACGAGCAGACTGCCAGTTGCAAGCACACGCAGCGAGTGCTTCATCCCCTCACTCCTCCTTTCTTGGTTCTGGGCGCACGTCCAGGGGCCTTCGAGATGGTCGAGGTTACCGCCAGAACGTCGCGGCTTGAATCTCAATGCCTACTCCATCGCCTGGTCTGCGGCAAGGACAAGAACAAGCATAACCGGCTATCAAGAAACGGCTTATGCGGTTCTTCGGAAGCTCTCAGGGTCCGTGTTTGCCCTCGGCCCACGATTCAATCAGGCGTACAGTCCGCGACGGGAAACCTCCAGAGTCGTACACATCAGGCCCGCCTCGAGTACTTCCCGACGGGCATGTCGGGCCGGTCTGTCGGTTCCGGACATTCCCTGAACACCCCCCCGCCGCAACGGGTGTCCCGGGCTCCTCGATGGGGGTCTCTCCGCTGGAGATGCCGGAGAGGGCAGCCTGTGGAGTCGGCCGCGTGGCCGTTGCGACTGACTCGGCCCTCAGGCCGGGTGCTCGAGGCCCACCAGGACCTCGGCGATCTCATCCTTGCTGCGGCCCCGGAGCCGCTGGACGCTGCCGTCCACTCCCAGGATGGTGACGCTCGCCCGGGAGGCGTTCAATGCCGTCTCGTCATTGAGCACGACGTAGTCCGTTCCCTTGCGCTTCATCTTGCTCCTCGCGCGCCGCAGGCCGTCACCGGTCTCGAGGGCGAAGCCGACGATCAACCGGTCGCCCTTTCCGCGCGCGACGCTGGCCAGAATATCGGGGTTCTTGACCAACTCCAAGGAAGCGACCTCGCTCGAATCGTCCTTTTTGCGCCACTTTCCCGCGAGTCTGCGGCGGGGCCGCCAGTCAGCCACGGCGGCGCACATGAAGAGCGCGTCGGCCTCCGCGAAGGCCTCCCGGACGGTCTTCAGCATGTCCCGCGCGCTGACGACGTCCACGCGCTGCACGCCTTCGGGGGTGGCCAGGCCCACGGGACCCGCGATCAGGGTCACTCTTGCGCCCGCCGCCACCGCCGCGCGCGCGATCGCAAAACCCATCCGACCGCTGGATTCGTTGGAGAGAAAGCGCACCGGATCGACGTACT
>JAJRTE010000289.1 GCA_024278455.1 Myxococcota bacterium | reverse complement strand
TCGTTGGACGTGGCGCAGTGCCGTCCTGTCTTTTCCTACGGTATGTCTGGTTGCGAGCATGAAAACCTTCACAACGCGGGCATTGTTCGAGTGTGCCGTGTTCCCGCCATGGAAGCTGTGCCGGGTGTGCATCGGGAAGGCAGATAGTTGTGGACGGCGGGCCGCCGTGGCGTTACAAGCCAATATTGGACCGTGGAAGAGAGAGGTTGCGGGAATCATCGAGGAGAGATGGTAGGGAGATGAGATCTCTTGGGCCGATTTTGCAAAAGATCGTCAAGAAGCAGAAGCCGCTCGATCCGGGCAGGGAGGCGGTGGACCGGCGGCTTGTTTCCCGGTTTGGCCCGCTTGCCGACGTCATGCGCGTCTACTTCCGTCCGGAGTACCGCGGCATGGAACACGTGCCTCGATCAGGACCGGCACTCCTGGTGGGCAACCATGGGTTGTTCGGGTTCGACTTCGTTCTGGTCTACTCGGAGATCTTTCGGCGGACCGGGCGGGTGCCTCGCTCGTTGGCCGAACATCTCCTGTTCGTCGAACCCCATCTCGATCGCGCGCTGCGGAGGTTCGGGATCATTGACGGCAGTTTCGAGAACGGTCTGAGGTTCCTGAAAGAGGGGCACCTGGTTTGCGTGATGCCTGGCGGGGCCAGGGAAGCTCTCAAGGGTGCCCGCGATCGGTATCGCCTGATGTGGGACCAGAGCCGGGGGTTCGTGCGCCTGGCCATGCGGGCACGCGCGCCGGTCGTGCTGTTCATGGGGATGGGGATTGACGACACCTATCGGATTCTTGGCAAGGTGCGCTGGACCGGGCGGTTGTTGGGACACGAGAAGTACGAATTGCCGATCTGGATGGGATGGGGCCCCCTTCCCCGCCCGGTGAAGTTCAGCTACCGCTTCTCAGAACCCATCTACCTTGACGGAGAACCCGACGACGCGGACAATGACGCGATTGTCGCAGCCAACCACGAACGTCTGAGGTGTCGAGGCCAGTCCATGCTGGACGAGGCCTTGCGGCAGCGCCGTTCGCTGTGGTTCGGGTGAGGCGGTTTTGCTCGTGGAAGGGAGCCCTTCCGTCCAGGGTACGATGGAGGCGCCGGGTCGAGTCTGTCGGCTTCTGCGGCGGCGGTACGGTCCAACCATCAGAATCCGCCAGCGTGCTGTGTGACGTGCGGAGGCCATCGTTGAATCCAGTGAAGGGAACCGGGGATCCCGGAAGAAGGTCGGCACCTGGTCCCGGCGGCGACCTGTTGCGGCGTCTTCTGGATGTCGAGCTGCTCCCGTTCACCGCTGGCTGCCGGTGCTTCGAGACTGGTGTGGGTCGAATCGTCGTGCATCCAGCGCTTCCGGTACTCTACGACAACAACCTGGCAATCCTCCGGCGACTGCCGGACGTTCCGGTTTTCCGCGCCGTCGCGGAACTCGAGGCCAAGGTGCGGCCGGCGTTCGAGGCGGCCGGCGCCACGCACATCCGGTTCATCGCGGCCAGGGACCTGGTTTCCCCCCTGCAGGAGGCATTCGCTGCCGCCGGCTACCGGTACACCGGCCTGGCGATCATGGTGCACAGGACGGCGCCATCGAGGCGGCCCGATCCGGAGATTCATGTCAGGCGTGTCGAGAGCCATCAGGACGAGGTGGAGTTCAACCTTGTGGACACGGAGGTTCTGTCCGCAGTTCCGTGGGGATCGGACCTGATCCGAGCCGCTCTACGTATCCGGCGGAGGGAGATCTCCGAGTTTCTGGATTTTGCCTGGTACGTCGCGGAGGTCGGCGGCGAGACCGCGGGCAGCGTCGGACTGCTCAAGACCGGGACGAATGCCAGCATCCAGGAAGTATCGACTCGCCCCGTTTTCCGCCGCCGGTCGGTGGCCACCACCATGGTGTTGCGGATGGTGCTCGAGGCGGGTGCCGCTGGTTGTGACACGATTTCCTTGATGACGGAGGCCGGCTCCCATGCCGAAGGCCTGTATCGCCAGCTCGGGTTCAGCGTGGCGGGATACGCGGATTCATTCCTGAAAGACGAGTGACGGCGGCCGGTGTACACTGTCTTCCAGAAAGCGTGGCGGGGAAGGGAGAAGGAGGCCATGTCTCGAGCCAGGAAGCGTGTAGCCATTTGCCTGGTCTGCCTGGGGTCGATCCTGCCGGGCTGTGCCACCAGGGGTGGTCCCGTGCCGGGAGAAGGCGTTCCTCTCGAGCCTACGCCGTTCCCCTCCGCGCCGGCCGGTACCGCGACCTTTCGGGTGCCGTCTTTCGGGGCCGGGGCGGAGGTGGAGCCCGGGAGCCGCAGGCGCATGCTTCGCTGGCTTCGCCGGGACAAGGAGACGGAGATCGACCCCGCTCTCGAGGCTTCCCCGGCCCTGGCAGCACCACGAGATACCATGCTCGCCGTTGATCCGGGCATGGGTGGTGTCGAGGCGTCCGCAGCGACGGTACCGGGTGGCGACTCCAGTCGTGTCCGACCGCCGGCGGCGCCCCCGACGGGAGCGGACCGCTTGACCAGGAACGTGTACCAGCTCCAGGCCCGGGTCTATGGCATCCAGGTCCTGCTCGCCGACCGGCGCACCTTGCCCCAGTTGCTCGCCCGTATCGAGGCAGCGCAATCGGTGGGTGCACAACTGGCGATCGCTTGCCGGGGCGACTCGAGCTGCGAGGGCGCGACGGCGCAGGTCGCGTCGGCGCTGGCCAGGGTACACCAGTTCGCCCAGGATCGCGACGAACCAGCGGTGCGGCAAGTCCTGTCGGAAATTGCCGGGGAGTTGGCCGACCTGAGAACGGTCGTTGCGCGTTGACGCTACGCGGGGCAGCCTGTCAAGACGTTTCGCTCTTGTCATCAGATGTTTGGCGAACAATATGGAGAGTGCCCCAGGGATGGCGACAGGGCGTTCCCACGGGGAAGTGGAGAAGGGGTTTGGCAGACCAGGCAGAGAGAAGGGGCCGGCATGTGGTGGAAAGTGATCTTGGTTGTATTCGGAGTTCTGATATTGATTCTTGCAGCAGCCGTTCTCTACGGGGCGTATCGCTGGCAATCGAGTACGAAGAAGCTGCATGCGACAATGGAAGGGGCGCGCGTACCTATCACCCCCAAGCCGTATGATTTGCGGGGGTTGGAAGGACTCCCCCCTCCTGTTCAGCGTTACTTCCGTGCTGTCTTGAAGGAGGGGCAGCCTTTGGTTGCGGCGGTCAGCGTGGAACACGCTGGAACTTTCAACATGAGCGAAACGGGAGAGCAGTGGAAGCCATTCGAGTCGAGTCAGCGCGTGGTCACCCGGCGGCCAGGTTTTGTCTGGGACGCTCGGATTCGGATGGTGCCTGGGATGCCCGTTCATGTCCACGACGCCTACGTTGGGGGTGAGGGTGTTCTGACTGCGAAGCTGTTTGGTCTCTTGACAGTGATGAAGCAGCCGAACACCCCGGAACTGGCCCAAGGGGAGTTGATGCGGTTTTTTGCAGAAGCGGCGTGGTATCCCACGGCGCTTCTCCCAAGTCAGGGTGTGGTCTGGGAAGCAATCGATGACGAGAGCGCCAGCGCGACGCTCACCGATGGCAACACAACGGCGAAACTGGTGTTTCAGTTCGGTGCAGATGGATTGATCGACTCGGTGCGAGCGGATGGGCGCTACCGCGTAGTGGCGGGGGTGGAGGTGGCGACACCCTGGCAAGGCCGTTTCTGGGACTATGCTTGGCGTGATGGCATGCTGATACCGCTTGAGGGCGAAGTGGCGTGGCTGCTGCCGGAAGGGGCGAAACCCTACTGGCGTGGACGTATTCGACGCATCGTGTACCAGTATGCGGGATGAGTGAAAGCAGGTGGGTCCGCGGTCGCCGCGGAACGGTGGGTTGGCGCCGGCGCTGCTCTTCAACGCCCAGCGGTGCGTCCAGCGAGCGGTACCGCGGACGTTGCCCCGCAGGCGGGCGTGTCAGGGGTTCCGTCGAAGAAGAGGGAGGATCTCAAGCGGTTCGCACGGGCGTGTCCACTGGCCGCCGTACCGGCTTCCAGAGGGCACGTTCCATCTCCTGCATGAGCTGCCTGAGGTTGTCGCCGCGAACGGCGGAAACGGGGATGCCGCCGAACCTGCGCACCAGGGAGTGTACGAGGTCGGGGGCCACCTGGTCGATCTTGCTCCACACGAGGACTCGAGGCACCTGGTCGAGGCCCAGGTCGGAGAGGAGGTTGCCTACGGTGTGCATGTGTGGTTCCGTGTCGTCCTCGTTGGCGTCGACTAGGTGAAGGATGAGGTCGGCCTGTTCGATTTCTTCCATCGTGGCACGAAATGCCGCCATGAGGTCCTGTGGAAGGTCGCGAATGAACCCCACGGTGTCAGTCAAGATGATTTCGCGTTGTTCTGGAAAGCGCAACCGCCGGCTGACAGGGTCCAAGGTGGCGAAAAGACGGTCCTCGGCGCGGACCGAGGAGTTGGTCAGGCGGTTGAGGAGAGTGGATTTCCCCGAGTTCGTGTAGCCGACCAGCGCCACGACCGGAATGGCGCTGCGGCGTCTTGTCTTCCTGCGCTCCTCGCGTTGTTGCCTGAGTTGGGCCAGTGCCCGGTCGAGTCTGGTCAGGCGTTCGCGCGCCCGGCGCTTGTTGATCTCGAGCTTGGTTTCCCCCGGTCCCCTGCCACCGATTCCACCGGTCAACCGGCTCATGGCCGTGGTCATGATGTTCAGCCGCGGGAGAATGTACCTGAGTTGCGCCACTTCGACCTGCAACTTGCCGGCTCGCGACTCGGCGTGCTGTGCAAAAATGTCCAGGATCAACTGGGTCCGGTCCAGGACCTTGAGGTCGGTGCGCTCCGATATGCACCGGAGCTGCGACGGGCGAAGGTCCCTGTCGAAAACCAGCACATCGACGCCGAACTGCATGGACCGAACGATGATGTCCTCGAGCTTGCCCTTGCCCACCACGTACCTGGGGTCTATCTGCTTCCTGGTTTGGATATCGGTATCCACCACGGTCAGCCCGGCAGTCCTGGCCAGGCGTTCCAGCTCCTCCAGGCTCTTCTCCGCGGCGTTTCGGTCTTGGCAGTTGACACCGACGAGCAAGGCCCGTTCCCTGTCGGGAGCGAGGTGGGCACCGGCGAATGCCCGCGCGAACTCCTGCTCCAAGGCGTGGATGAAAGCCTGGAAGTCGTCTTTCAGATCATGGATCGCCCGGTGTTTCTCGACTTTGTAGACCTTGCCCTCGCGATTCGGAGGAACCAGGTAGGCGACTTCGATGGGGCCCGGAAGACCGGTCTCGAGGACGTGCACGACCAGGCACAGGTCCAACCGGAGGACCGACAGGTCCGTGAGATTGTCTTGAGACAGCGGTTCGCCATCGAGGTGCGTGAGGACCAGCCTGAGGCCGCGGAACCTGCCTCGGCCCGCTCGAACACGGCCGAAGTCAGGGAGGAAGATGCCGCGGGCGTCCCCCACGACGACGTGGGTCACCGCTCCGCGCCGATCGATCAGTACCCCCACCTGGCGATTGATCGAACGCGATTGCTCCGAGAGCGACCGGACAAGCTCGGGGCTCACGATGGAGGTGGGGGGCGTCCGCCGGTGCGAGAGCCGTACCAGTGCTTTGATGTCGCTCGGCTTGAGGCCGGTCGTGTTTCCGTGGACGTCTCTTATGGTCATCCCCTCTCGCCATCGGGCCGCCGGCGGATCGTCTCCGGTAGTTGCAGAATGAGAGCACCTCCTCGCCGCCGTTTCAAGGGAAATCGGGCCCCGCGGGAAGCGCTTCGCCCCCCCGGCGTGTTCTTTGCAAGTTTTCCTCGAGCGCGGGCACGAGGGCGGGTTGCTTCAGTACGTAGAACAGGACGATGGGACGCCGGATGTCCGCGTAGTTGATGCGCATGTCCTCATCCATGTCCAGCCCCCAGAGTCCACCGATGTTCAGGTGATCATCTTTCGGCTTGTTGCGCCTGAGAAGCGACGAGAAATCCCCGGCATTCCACGTGGGACCAATGACGTCGCGGTAGGTCTCCGGGTTCGCGAACGGATCGATTTCCTGGCGGAGAAAGAACAGACTGGTTACGAGCCGCTCTTCTTGTTCCGGGCTCAACGTGTGCAGGAAGCTGTCTTCGTCGCTGATCATCGAACGAAGCATGCGGATGCGCATGCTGTGCAGCTCGTCCTCGGCGCCATGGGTGATGATGGTGCCTTGCAATTCGTGAGCGAGTTCGCCGAGAACGTCGTTATCGGGTACGGGCTTGGAGATTTCGTCGTGGATGCGCTGGTAAATCGGCTCGAGGCGCTTTTCGAAGGCGGCGATGATGCGTGCGGATTCAGCCTCCACGGTCTTCCGCCTCTGCTGGTACCTGCGTCCGAGACTCAGCAACAGTTCCTGCTGGGCCGGGGACAGGTCCATGTATCGGATCCAGATGAGGATGCGTACTTTCTGGCCGAGAGACGACATGGGCTCCGTGGTCTGGTAGTCATACAACAACTGGTACAGTCTGACCTCGGGCTTGGCTGTATCGCTCGCGCCTTGGGTCAGGTCCTCCCCGGCCGTGGCAGCCGCGCGGCAGGGCGCGACCATACCCAGACCGACACAGGCGAGCAGCAGAGCCGGGTGGCGGACCGAACGCCCCACCACGCGGCCAACCGTCCTTCCCGTTTTCGATGTACCGCGTGCACCCACGTCTCCCCCGATCGCAGACACAGGTGGTCCCTTTCGGGAACACCGGAGCAACAGCAGGTTCGGACAGCGTGATCCTGGCACGGATTCGATGTGCTGTCAAACCTCGAATTCCCTTGCCGCGTTCCTGTCGCGGATAGTAGAATCCGTTCCGAACGCTGGGTCGAGGCGCCATGTCGCCGCAGCGGCGAGCGGTACACGTGCACATCCAGATGCGAAATACGCGCTCCAGGTCACGAATAGCACCGAATTTGATCGTCCTGGGATTCTACCTGCTGGTGGCCCTCATCGCGACATATCCACTGATGTGTCACCTTGACGAGGTGGCCATCGGGGACCCTGCGAACGATGTGTGGAACCATCTCTGGGGATTCTGGTGGGTCAAGCACGAGATTGTTTCCCACCACCGTTTCCCCGTGGCCACGCAGCTCTTGAATCATCCTCGAGGCGGCGCGCTGTTTTTTATCGACCTTCTGAACGCGCTGTTGTCGATCCCGCTCCAACTCGTGTTTTCCCTGACGACGAGTTATAACATCATCATCCTGCTCAACCTGACGTTCAATGGGTTCGGGGCCTACCTGCTGGCCCGCCACCTGACGCGCAACCCGTATGCGAGTTTGATCACCGGTGTGGTGTACGGGTTTTGTCCCCATCTGCTGGCGCAGGTCTACAACGGGATATCGGAGACCATAGACGCGGGGTGGCTGCCGCTTTCGTTGCTGTACGTGATCAGGACGTTCCAGGAGTCGAGGCGTTCGAACGCCATCCTGGCCGGTTTCTTCCTTTTCATGACCACGTTTGCGAACTGGTACTACGGCTTGTTCGGGCTGTTTTTCGCTGTCTGCTACCTTGTTGCACAACTCTGGTATTCGTGGAGACGGGTCGTCAATCCGAACATGTTTGGTCGCTTGCTCTACCTCGGCCTGACCTACGCGGTGCTCATCACCCCGCTTCTCATGCTGTTTTCCTATACGTTGTCGGCCGACAACGCGATCGTGGGGCGAGATCCGGAGTTCGTCTACCAGACGTTGATTCGGCACAACATGACTGATTTGTTGATCTTTTTTCATCCGGGGAACTTCTATTCCCCGGACTTGAAGGCGTTGTACGGGGAAGACCTGATCATCGTGGGCTATATCGGGTATTCGGTCCTCCTCCTGGGGTTGTTGCCCCTGGCGAGACATCGGGGTCGCGAGGTGAGGTTCTGGGCGATCATGGCCGCGGTGTTCTTCGTGTTTTCGCTTGGCCCGTTCCTGTATGTCGACGGCGCGTATTTCGAGATTCGCGGGAGATGGATTCCGCTTCCGTTTCTCCTGTTCTTCAAGGCATTTCCGCTCTTCAGCCGGATCTCTCACGCTTTCAGGTTCGTCGTCATGGTCATGCTGTCTCTCGGCATCCTGGCGGCTTTCGGGCTCAAGGGCGTTTACGCCAGGTCGTCGTGGCGCCTGCCATCGATCGCCGGCACATTGCTTCTCAGCAGCGTCGTTCTCGCCGAGTTTCTGTTCTTTTCCCCTGCCAAGTACCCGATCAACACCAGTCGTGCGCACCTGTCGGAGGTCTATTCGAGGTTGCAGGAAGAGCCCGGAGATTTCGCTATCCTCGATTTGCCGCTTGGCGTCCCGACGTTGAAACGCGCCATGTATGCGTACGCGCAGACCGTGCACCAAAAGCGGATCCCTTATGGACTCAACGACCCCTTTCCCGCCAATCTGGCGTCGAACTACTTCGTCAGGTACATGGTGAACCTCGAGTTCGCCAACATCGATCGGCTTCCCCGGGACATTCCTGCCATGGACCTGATGGCGAGCCTGATGCTCATGAAGGCCCAGGCGTATCGCTACGTCATCGTGCATGACGACCTGTTTTTCAACTCGGCGCAGGCGGAGAAGGTCCATGGCGTGCTGCGGTGGTTTCTGGGGCTTCCCGAACGGTATCCGGATGATCATCTCAGTATCTATCGCATCGAATAGACGGTTGCTGCACCTGGGATAGCCCGTCGCAGCCCCTTCGTTCGCACCGTCACCTGCCGGGCGCAGCCGAATCCTTGCGGGCGGGCAAGCTTGGCTGCGGAGGCTCGGGAACCGGAAGCATGCTTTGCGCCCGGCTCATGGCCTATGACAGCCGTGTGCCAAGGTGCTGGTGGGTCCGGTGCCGGTATCATCGGACATAGACACTGTCCTTGATTCCCGGTCGCACCTTCCTGTAGGTCGTGAGCGAAGGGGCGGGCTCGTCGATGTGTCTGCTTGGCCGGTGTCCGGTCTCGTGTGGCCGAGGCGGGTCCGGTGGTGGTGCCTCCTCGTCCGGGAGGATCCGGACTCGAGCGCCCCGCGACTCGAGGTGGGCGCGGAGCTTGTCGGCGGTGGTGTGATCGAGGTTGGTGGCGAGGAGGAGGGGGACGGCGTGCAACGAAGATACGATTTCTGCTTCCGGCCGTTCCGGAAAGAGGCGGGCCAGGATCTTCGCGGCGCGGGGCAAAGCGTCCTCGCTGCGGAAGCCGGCGATGACGACCCGGAACCTTCCCAGCATGGATTGTGTGCCCAGTGCCATATAACTCTCCTATCCACCGTATGTATTGCCTTGTCACCCGATGCACAATATGGCATTCGTACATGGCGAAGTCAAGGATTCCTTGACAAGAATTGCCCCGGGCACTATTTTGGTAGCCTTTCGTCGGTGGACCAGCGAAGTCGTGCCGGGGATCAGGACCGCGGGCGCGATCCCGGATGAGCGATCGGTGCAACGCGGTGTACCGGCAGCATGCGTCGTGGCTCACCGGAGGCAACGAACGGTCCGCGGTGGCACGCCTGGATCGCTCTGTGGCTGTTGCGACGGCGTGGGGCGGTCAGGAGGTGCGCTGAGCAGGCGGCACCGCCGGCGATGGCACGCCCCGGGTGTGCGTTCAAAGGAAGAAGCCATGGTTGAAGACATCCAACACGCTGCGGCCGGTCTGCTCCTGGCAGGCTTTCCGTCGGCGGTGGTGACGGACGAACTGCGCAGTCTGCTGAAGCGGGGCGGCGGTGGTGTCATCGTGTTCGAGCGCAACATCGAGACGGTATCGCAGGCGGCCGATCTCATCAACGAGATCCAGGCGCTTCGAGCTGACGAGGTGCCCTTGCTGGTCGCCGTGGACCAGGAGGGAGGTCGTGTTTCCCGTCTGAGGGCCCCGGTGACCGAGTTTCCGGACCTCGAGGTCCTTGGCCGGACCGATGACGAGGAGCTTGCGGAACGCATGGGCACGGTCGTGGCCCACGAACTCCGGCGTATCGGATTCAACCTCAACCTGGCGCCGGTCATGGATGTCAACAGCAATCCCGACAACCCGGTCATCGGGCCGAGATCGCTCTCCAGCGATCCCTATCGCGTGGCCAGGTTGGGATGCGCCATCATTCGTGGCATGCAGCAATGCGGCCTCCTGGCGTGTGCGAAGCACTTTCCGGGCCATGGTGATACCTCGGTGGACAGTCATCTTCAACTACCTGTCCTGGCTCATGATATGGAGAGACTGCGCTCGGTCGAACTGGTGCCGTTCGAAGCGGCCGTGCGTGCGGACGTGGCCGCGATCATGACCGCCCACGTGTGTCAGGATGCGCTCGAGCCCGGTGTTCCGGCCACCCTCTCGGTCAAGACCGTCGAAGGGCTGCTGAGGCGACAGATGGGATATCGGGGCGTCGTGATCAGTGACGACCTCGAGATGAAGGCCGTGCTCGACCACTTCGGCATCGAGGAGTCTGTGCGTCGAGGGCTGACGGCGGGTATCGACTTGTTCCTGGTCTGCCACGATGCCGAACGGCAGGAACTCGCCTTCGAGACCCTGGTTCGCGCGGCGGAGTCGTCGAGTACGTTGCGGAATCGCCTGATGGAGTCCGCGACGCGTGTGGCGCGACTGCGGGAGCGCGCCGGGACATACGAGCCGGTCGATTCTGCGGCGGTCATACACTTTCTCGGAACGCCCGAGCACCGCGCGGTGGCGGAGGCGATTGTGCGTAAGGGCAAGAAGGTCTGAGGCTCTGGTCAGGAACGGGCGAGGGGCGACCGCATGTACCTCCTGGTGTTGAAAGCGCTCAAGCGGGGACTCTGCCAGGCCGAGGCGGACGAGATACTCGTTCCCAACCCCGTGGTCGTGCCGAAACTGGACAACGATCATTTCGTTGGCATCCGGTCGCGGCGGCCAGCCAGGTTTGGCCGGGTCGCCGTGGTCGAAGCGTTGTCGGCGAGCGACGTGGCAGCGGCGGACCAGACCGGCGTCCTGGGAGACGTTCCGCCGGACGAGTGGGATCGGGAGCGCCGCGAAGATGTGCTCTATTTCCTGGATGTCGTCTCTCAATTCGACGCCGGGAGCGTCCTCGCCTGTGCCTACGAGTGGGACGGGGACGAAGTGACGTGGGACATCTTCGATGTCGATAGTGGAGACATCCCGGACTGAGGCGCGTTAGCGCTCCGGCGCGCCTGGCGTCTCGGGGTGCAGCACTTCGGTTCTGCCTCCTCGCGACCACGCGATGACCTTCTCGAGCCGTTGATCGGGCTCGATCAACGCCCCGGGCAAGACCACTGTGCGGGACAGGGCGGTGTTCCGTCCGATTCGAGCGCCCGGACCGATGGTGACCGAAGGGCCGATCCGGGCCCCGCGCTCCAGAATGGCCCCGGTACCGACGACCACGGGCGGGGTCACCTCGACGCCGGTCTGCATCTCTATCGCATGGAGGTTCCCGTAGGTCGTTCCGGAGGCATCGCGTGCCCAGGAAGCCTCCTCGAAGGGCAGCGTGGGTCGGGTGCGGAGCACCTGGTTCAGCACGGCGCCATTGGCATCCAGGTAGCGCCCGGGGGTTCCCACGTCGGACCAGTAGCCCTGCTGGAAGTAGGATTGGACCGGCAGGCCGTTTCGGATCATCGCCGGGTAGGCGGTTTCGTTGATACCGCACGGCCCGTCCGGGATGTAGCGCAAGACATCGGGCTCCATCACGTGGATACCGGTGAACAGGCCTTGCCGGGCAACGGTCCCGGGCGCCCTGGCCCGGCCGACGAAATCGATGATGCGCCCCGTGGCGTCGGCGCCGATGGCACCGAAGAAGGCGGCTCGAGGGTCTTCCCGGAGAACCATCGTGGCCAGTGCCCCTGTGCGCCGATGTGTTTCCAGGACTTCCTTGAGGGATACGTCGATGAGCAGGTCGCCGTTCAGGACGATGAATGGGCCGGAGCCGCCGGCGAGGAAGCCGGCACAGGCCTTGATCCCGCCACCAGTGCCAAGGATTTCGGGTTCGAAGGAATAGGTGAGGCGCACCCCGAACCTCGAGCCGTCGCCCAACGCACTCGAGATGACGTCGCCCAGGTGGTGGAGATTGATGACCACATCGACGACGCCGGCGTCTCGAAGCAGATCGAGCTGGTAGTGCACCTGGGGACGATTGGCAATGGGGAGCATGGGCTTGGGAAGGACATTGGTCAGGGGGTGCAGCCGGGTCCCGTGGCCCGCGGCCAGAATCATGGCTCTCATCGAACGGTTCCTCATGCGTGCGTGCCGTGGACGCACGACCTGGTGGTGCCTTCTCGCGGCGGTGGAAGCGCCCCGGACCAGCACGGAAGAGCCGGATCGAGGCGCACCGGCGGACTTGACGGCATCTGTATGGGTCTCTATAAACATAAGGCATATCATGAATGGAGCGGTCATGCACGTCCGGGTCGTGTTGTTCGCCATGCTTCGGGAACAGAAGGGGGTTTCGGAACTCGAACTCGACGTGGCCCCCGGCACCACCGTTGGTGGTCTCGAGGCCCGGTTGTATCCATCCCGGCAATCCGGATCCGTTCCCGGGAAGCTGCTCTACGCCGTGAATCAGGCCTACGTGACTCGAGACCACGAACTCCAGGATGGTGACGAGGTGGCGTTCATCCCGCCGGTGAGCGGGGGCTGAGTCTTCTACCGGCAAGGCGTGGTGCTCGTGGGAGACATCGCTGGCCGCTCGAGCCCGGCCGCCAGCGTATGTGGGGCTCGGCAGCGGTCCGTGTCGTCAAGGAGCCATCGATGGTCGAAATCACGGAAGAACCCATCGACATCGGTGCCGTGATAGCATCCGTGCGCTACTCGGGTGGCGGGGCGGTGGTCACTTTTCTCGGCACGGTGAGGGACAACGACGAGGCCGGGGAGGTCATTGCGCTCGAGTACGAGGCCTACGCGGAGATGGCTGTGGCCCAGATGAGGGGGATCCGGGCGGAGATCGAAACACGATGGGGGATCGACCACGTGGCCATCGTGCACCGGGTGGGCCGGCGCGAGGTGGGCGAGGTGTCCGTTGTGATCGCGGTGGCGAGTCCGCATCGTCTGCAGGCCTTCGACGCTTGCCGCTTCGCGATCGACCGTATCAAGGAAATCGTTCCCATCTGGAAGAAAGAGCTGTATCCCCATGGATCCCAGTGGAAACAAGCCTGACCGGGCGGTGGTCATTCCGGGTGAGTCTGTCCATCGTGCTCCCGTTCCGGAGTCGGGCGGGCCGGGGATCGATGCCATCGAAGGCAAGGTACCGGCCTTGCGGAGCGGTGACAGGGGCATCTCGAGCAGCGGTGTGCCTCGGTCGTGTGCCGACCCGGGAGGGCCGTTGCCTGGCGGGGGGCCCGAATGGGAAGCGCCGGAGGAGATCCGGCGCCGGAGATTCATCCACCCGAGTCAGGCTCGGCGAAGGCAGAACAAATATATCGGCCTCATCGAGAGGCGCCCGGAGTACATCGTCCTGCCGCAGGATGTCGAGAAGTGGCGGGGGCGCTGGCAGGAGCGGTTTCCCGTAGTGCAGCCGTTGTACGTGGATCTGGGTTCGGGCCGGGGCCACTTTCTCACGAAGAAAGCGGAACTCGAGCGCTATCACAATTTCCTGGGAATCGAGGTACAATACAAGCGACTGTACCTGTCGGCGGAGAAGGCCGGTGCCGGTGGGCTGAGCAATGTGCAGTACGTGCGGTACGATGTGCAGTGGCTCGATGATGTTTTTGTGAACGATGAACTGAGTGGGGTGTTTATCAATTATCCGGACCCGTGGCCTCGAGCCAGGCATGAACACCGGAGAATGGTTTCCCCGGCCCTGGTGCGGATCCTGGAAAGGGTGGTGGCGCCGGGCGGGCGGGTGTTTCTCAAGAGCGACTGGCAGCCCTACCGGGAGATCATCTTGAGGGTTTTCCAGGGGTCGCGCTTCGAGTTGACCGCGAGCGTCACCGATGTTGGCGAATGGGATCGGCCGGAGGCCAACGTCAGCACGAGCTACGAGGATCGCTTCCGCCGGGCGGGAGTGCCCTGTTTCTTTTATGAATTCACACTGATGCGGTGAGGGTGATGCGAAAGGATGCGAGAGTGTTCGTTGCTGGACACGAGGGGATGGTGGGTTCGGCCATCATCCGGCGCCTGGAGCGGGAAGGCTACCAGTATCTCGTTGTCAGGAATCCCGGGGAACTCGATCTCACGAAGCAGGCCGATGTGCATGCCTTTTTTGCGAGCGAGCGGCCGGAATTCGTGTTCCTTGCGGCGGCCAAGGTGGGCGATACCGAGGCGAACCTCGAGCAGCCTGCCGACTTCCTGTATGCGAACGCGATGGTCGGGCTGAACGTGATCCGGGCCTCCTATGTCTCCGGGGTCCGGAAGCTCATCAGCCTGGGCGACATCTGGATGTACCCTGGAGAGGCTGTGCAGCCTGTGCCGGAGGACGCCCTGTTGACCGGGCCGCTCGAACCGGCCGCGGAGGGGTACGCGGTGGGGAAGATAACCGCGGCCAAGTTCTGCCAGTATTGCAACGAGCAGTACGGTACGGACTTCATGACACTCATCGCCCCGGCGTTGTTTGGGCCCGGTGACCGGTTTTCGATCTCCGGGCCGAACCTCGTGCCCGCCCTGATCAGGCGCCTCCACGACGCCCAGGCCCACCATCTGCCGCAGGTCACGCTGTGGGGGGGCGGAACGCCGCTCCAGGAATTCATGTACGTGGATGACCTGGCGGATGTGGTGCTTTTCTTCGCCAGGCACTGCCATGCTCGAGACGCCGGCCCCGTGGTCAACGTGGGTACGGGAGAAGAGGTCAGCGTCTGGGACCTGGCGGACCTGGTGCGAGACGTGGTGGGATACCACGGTCGTGTCGTTTTCGAGACCGGGCGTCCCGACGAGATCCCCAGCCGGTTGATGGACGTGTCGAGGCTCCGGACGTTGGGTTGGCGCGCGCCAACGACCCTGCGCGAAGGCCTGGAAAAGACCTACGCCTGGTTCCTCGAGCATGTCCGTGATTCTCGAGACGAGTCCTGATGTCCTGGTGCGATCGGTCCGGGAATCTCACGTTTCATGTCGCCCCACGGGCTGGAGCGGTGGTCGGGATCCGGTCATCGCTCCCTGGTGTTGCACGCGGCCCGGTTTCGGATGGTTGCGGAGGATTCGAGCAGGGGTCCCGCGGTCTCGAGCGCCCGCCATACGTCTTCGGCACGTATGGGCATCTTGGTGAGGTCGGCGCCGCAGGCGTCCTGGATGGCGTTGCCTAGCGCGCCGCAAATGGCGATCATGGAGTGCTCGCCGACGCCTCGAGCGCCGAACGGGCCGTCCACTTGCGGTGTTTCGACCACGAAGGCCTCGATCTCGGCGGGCATGTCGAGGGAAGTGGGGATCTTGTTGTCTGTGAAGTTCGGGTTGAGCAGTTTCCCGTTCGCATCGTAGATGTAGCCCTCGCACATGGCGGTTCCCAGGCCCTGGATCATGCCGCCGATGATCTGTCCCCGCACGGCGGACGGATTGATGGCTTTTCCCACGTCGAAGGCGGAGGCGACCTTGAGCACGTCGTATTCGCCGGTCACGGGGTCGACTTCCACCACCAGGCCGTGGGCGCCGTAGGTCCAGTAGAGGGCGGGGAGTCCCTGCCCGGTCTCCTTGTCCAGGTTGGTCAGGCCCTGGGCGATGTACCTGCCGACACCCACCAGCGGTCCGCCGATCCCATTGCCGTTGGGGTAGGCGTACCCCACCGCCAGTGCACGGAATGGCACCTGGCATTCCGGATTGTGGCGCACGAAGATACGGTCGGCGTCGTGGTCCAGGTCGCAGTGATTGGCACGCAACACCTGCGCCGCCATGTCGTAGGCCTTGCCGAGCAGGTCCCGCGCGGCGAGGATGGCCGCATTGCCGCACAACATCAGTCCCTTGGAGGCCACCGTTTGCCAGTCGTAGGGGTCGCGGTCGGTGTCGTTCTCCACCGGGACCTTGATCCGCTCGATGGGAAACTTGAGCGCTTCTGCGATGATCTGGGCGAGGCTGGTGTAGGTCCCGGCGCCGATCTCGGTGAGGGAGAGGTTGGCAATGACCGTACCGTCCTCGTTCATGCGCAACACGACCGCGGTCCCCGTGAACGGCGGCATGGCCGGCGCCTTGTGCAGGGCGACCACGGATTTTCCGATACGGCGCCCGGTCTCGAGTTCCCGCTGCTGCCATTCCGGCGTGAGTTCTTCTCCGTAGCCGATCGCCTTGGCCACGGTCTCCATGCACCGGGTCACGTTGCCAGTGTGCTCGCGGATGACCTCGCCGGTCAAGGTGATCGAGCCGGGGCGCAGGGCGTTTCGCTTCCGGAACTCGAGGGGATCCATGCCGATGGCTCGAGCCAGCACGGTCATGTGCCGTTCGGTGCCCCACGAAAACTCCACGTGGCCGAACCCGCGATAGGCCGTCCCGAAGGGCTTGTTGGTGTAGACCGTATAGGCATCGATACGGGCGGCGGGGATCTCGTAGGGGCCTGCAGCGGAATAGCCGGAGGCTCGAGTCACGTTCACGGCATAGTCGGCGTAGGCTCCGGCGTCCCACAGCATGGTCATCTGCTGGGCCAGGATACGGCCGTCCTTGGTCAGCGCGGTCTTGATGCGGTTGACGAGCCCCGAACGACAGGGGAGGAGGGAGAACTCCTCTTCTCGAGTGGCCTGAATCTTGACCGGGCGTCCCCCGGCGGCTCGAGACAGGGAGCAGGCAAGGGGCTCGAGGTGTATGCCGGCCTTGCCCCCGAATCCGCCCCCGACGTAGGGAATGAACACACGGACCTGGTTGTGCGACAGCTTGAAAGCGTGACAGAACAGGTTCCGCACGGTGAACGGGGACTGCGCCGATGTCCAGAGCTGGATCTTGTCACCCGGCTGCCACTGGCCAACCGTCACGTGGGTCTCCATCGGCACGTGCTGCACGCTCGGATTGGTGTACTCGCGCTCCACCACGAGGTCCGCCTCGGCGAACGCCTTGTCCACGTCTCCTTTGCGGTACTTGCTGAGGTTGGCGATGTTGGTCCCGCCGACCGGGGAGAAGACCTCCTTGACATAGTCGTAGCTACCAAGGTCGGGATGGACGAGGGGGGCGCCATTCTCGATGGCTTTCGCAGGATCGAGGACCGGGGTCATGGGTTCGTAGTCGACCTCGATCAGGTCGACGGCTTTCCGGGCGATTTCCGGCGTCTCCGCGGCGACGGCGGCGACCGCTTCGCCGAAATGGCGCACGACGTCCCGTGCCAGGACATACTTGTCCACCAAGTACAGCCCGACGCGCACGTCGAGGTCGGCCCCGGTCAACACTGCGTGCACACCCGGCAGGGCTCGAGCCTTGTGCGTATCGATGCGGGCGATCCGGGCCTTGGCATGGGGACTCCGCTTGACCTTGGCGAACAGCATGCCCGGGAAACGCAGGTCCCCGGTGTAGTACGCGGCGCCCGAGAGCTTTTCCACCGTGTCAATCCGTTCGACACCTCGGCCCACACACGACAACTCGGCGGCCGGTACGTTTTCAAGCATGACCCAGTTCCTCCTGTCCTTCGCGCTGGCCGGTGACTTCCTGGACTGCCTCGATGATCTGCTGATAGCCGGTGCAACGGCAGAAGTTGCCCTCGATCGCCTCCTGGATCTCGCGCACGGTAGGCCGGGGATTGGTGCGCAGGAAGGCCTTGATGGACAGGATCATCGCGGGCGTGCAGAACCCACATTGGACGGCGTGGTGCTTGTGGAAGGCTCTCTGCAGGGGCGACAGTTCGCCGGCGACGGCCTCGCCCTCGATGGTTTCGATGACCGTGCCGTCCGCCTCGGGGGCGAGCACCAGGCAGGAATTGACCGTCAGGCCATCCATGATGATCGTGCATGCGCCGCATTCGCCCGCGCCGCACCCCTCCTTGGTCCCTGTGAGCCCCAGGCCTTCGCGCAGGAATCGGAGCAGCGTCCAGTGATCGGGCGCTTCCTGCTGGTAGTCACGTCCATTGACTCGCACTCGAATTCGCATCGCTTCACCCGTCTATTGCGGCTCGACTCGTGCCATCAAGCGTTCGATGAAAACCTGGACCATGAATGTCCGGTACTCGGCGGAGGCGCGCACGTCGTCGATGGGCCGGATCACCTTCAGGGCTTCGGCCTTGACCTCGTCGACAGGCGCGTCCACCGGGAGAACAGGGAGGACCACCGGCGTCGGCGCACACGACCCGATAGCAACGTGGAGCTTGCCGCCGTGCTTGACCAGCGCCACGCTCGCCAGGGCGAGGTCGTGTCCCCGTATGCGCTTCAGCTTCTCCATGTCCCCGGCTGCACCGGCCATTTCCGCGGGAACCACCACCCGGGTGACCACCTCGTCCGGCTCCACCACCGTCTGCTTGACCCCCACGAAAAAATCCTTCACCTCCACCCGGCGCACGCCGCGGGCAGACTCGATCTCGGTCCAGGCACCCAAGGCAAGGAAGGCGGCCGCCATGTCCGCACAGGGAGAGGCGGTGCAGATGTTTCCGATGGGCGTGGCCCGGTTGCGGAGCTGCGGCGACCCCAGCTTGGCCGCGGCGGTCGCGAGCAGGGGGTATTCTCGGTGCACCAGCGGACTTGCGAGAACGTCGGCGCAAGTGACCCTGGGGCCGATCGACAGGCCCTCCCCAGGGTCGAAGCGGATACCCTGGAACGCCTCCACCTTCTTGATATCGACCACCTGCTTCGGCGCCTTCCCGGCGACGCGAAGCTCCGCCAGAACGTCGGTACCGCCTGCGAGCAGCCTGGAACCGGGGCCTTCATCCCGAAGTATCCCCAGAAGCTCCGCTTTCGTCCGGGGGGCGACGTAGAAAAAGGGGCGTAGCATCGAGCACTCCTCGAGGTTTCGAGCCGCTGGACGACGGCAGCCGGCTCGGGGCGAACGTCACCAGATGACTGCTCATACCACGGCGGGCCGCGACTGTCAAGTGCTGAGGAGCCTAACGTTCGGGAAATCAAGGGGAAAGCGGAACTCTCGCGAACACGGGTGCGTACCTGCCATCCATCAAGACCAGGTTGCGGAACCGGTAGCCGCGGCGGAACCGCGCGTCGCGGATGAGGTCGACGTCCGATGGGTAGAGCCGTCCGGGGTCGTCTTGCAACCTGGCCGGGTGCGCCACCACCCTGGGCATGCCAAGAAAGATCAGGTCGGGCCGCCGCTCGAGCACGTAGGCCCCGTCGTGGCTTTCGTGCCCGGGCGTGGCCACGGGCTTGCCCGGTGCTCGAGCGATGTGCCTGTCGACCAGGCCGAGCATGTCCAGGATTCTCCGGCGACTCTCGTAGCCCAGGACCCCGATGTTGTTCGCGGCGATAAGCGTGTCCTCCGGGGTGTTCGCCTCCAGGGAGCGTCCCAGCACGACCAGGTCGGCAAGGAAACGGTCGTCTTCACGCAGGTAGGCGATGTCCTCCCCGGCGAACGAGTCGGGGAGGCTCAATGCCACGGCCGTGATACCGCAGATCGTCACAACGATGCGTTCCGCTCGGGTCCTCCATGTGCAGGCGATGGCTTCGGCGGCGAGAAGCGCGAACATGGGGAGCGTCCACAGCCACATGCGGTGATACACCAGGGCATCTCCACCCGTGGCCAGGAAGAACACGACGAACGCCGCGATGACACCGAGCGGCAACCATCCCCTGGCCCGCGGGGACAGCCGCGTGGCAGCGGTCCACCACAACACGATGCCTGCCGGCACGAGGTGGTAGGCCTCGAGGAAACGTCGCGTGAAGAGCCATCCTCGAGACAGCACCTCGAGCGAGACCGGGTGGGCCTTGGCGTAGTAGGTGTTGGGAAGCGGATCTCCGTAGTAGGCGACCATCCACAGGGTCATGCCCAGGTAGCAGGCGGCGGCGATACCCAGGGCGAGGAGGACACCGGTGAGTATCCTTCTCGCACCGGCCCGCCCGCCAGACCGATGCGCCGGCCAGCCGGTCGTCCCCCCGCTCTCGATCTCCTGCCGTCCATTCCCCGGTTCCCGCCCCCCCGCACGGTGCGGCGCCTCGAGACGGCCCGACTCGTACCGCGCAACCACGAGCCGGAACAGCACCCACCCACAGATCGGCACGCTGTAGAAAATGCCTTCCGGGCGGGTCAGCGCGGCGAGTCCCAGGGTGGATCCCAGCAGGAGGAACCGGCCGGGAGCAGGCTGTTCATCGCAGGATAGGGCGGTCACCACGGACGCGGTGAGCAGGCACGCGAACAGGGGGCCTTCCAGGCCGCCGAACATCCAGAGTGCGAACGTGCCGTTTGCGACGAGCAGGCCGAGGACCAGCGCGGCCGTCGCTGGCCGGAGCGCCCATCGCCGTGCCTGGAATCCCACCAGAGCCAGGGTCGCCCAGGTGAAGACCGTGCCAAGGAGCCTGGACGCCAGCAGGATGTCGACGCCCAGCGCCCGCGCGCCGGCCAGGAAGACGACCCAAAGAAAGTTCGAGTAGCCCATCACGCGTTCGCCCGGATTGTACACGAGCCCCAAACCCTCGTACAGGTTGCGGGCGTATCGAAACGAGATGTAGGCGTCGTCGCAGGTGTGCCCGAAATGCCACGCGTGGAGCAGCACCGCGGCAAAGGCGGTGCCGAGCACCCCGTACCATGCGCCTCGAGTCCGGGTCATGGCTCGAGTTCCCGCCTTGCTTCCCTGCTTTTGGTCCCGCGCGTCGTTGGCGTCCTGTTCTGCTGGCATGTCGGTCCTTATCCCGCCTTGTTCCGGCACGGATCGGTGTTTCTCCCGGGATGCTACCCTGGTTCCGTGCTCATTGCAGATATCCGAGCGCGTGAAGTTGTTCTCGTGTGGCGGCGTCGATGCGGCCGCCTCCGCCACCAGCGTCCCCGCCCCTCGCTGCCAGTTGCGCCCGCGTTCGGGCGCAGGCCTTCTCGTGGGCCTCGCGGCGTTGCAGCAAGCGGGTGACCACGTCCGGGTGGGATCGCGCCACGTCGTGCTGTTCCGCCGGGTCGCGCTCGAGGTCGTAGAGCACCGGAAGGCTGCCCGATTCCCGGACCAGCTTGAAGGGCGGTGCGATCAGCGCGTATTCCGGCGGACCGTAGAGGACGCCTTCGCATGACAGGTCGCGCCGCCGTGCCTCTTCCAGTCCTCCAGGCGAGGACAGGTCGACACCCTGGCATGGTGGGTCCGGCTCGAGCCCCAGCATGCCGAGCACGGTCGGGCGGACGTCCAGGAGGGACGCGAGCACCGTGGTCGCGGCGCCCTCATCGTGTTGCAGTACCGGGTTCGAGGCTGCCGCGAATGGGTCGGAGAGGGTCTGTTCGGGACAGATGAACAGGGCGACGTCGTTGACTTCGGCGACCTGGGCCTCTCCGTGCTCGAACAGCCCGTGTTCCCAGAAGGCTTCCCCGTGGTCGGACGCCACGATCACCATCGTCTTGCCGGCAATGCCTCGAGACACCAACCATTGGTGGAGTGCCCCCATTGCGTGGTCGAGGAAGCGGATTTCGCCCCGGTACAACTCCCAGATCCGCTTCTTGACCGCTTCGGTCTGCTGCCAGGCCAGGACGGCGGACCGTTCGGTGTACTCGGTGGGACGCGAGGTCACGATCTCCTTCCCCCCTTGCGTTTCCCAGGTGTGTTCCCGGTAAGGCAGGTGGGTGTCCATGAAATGGAGGTAGGCAGCGAACGGCCACCGGGCCGCCACCTGGTCGAGCGCTGCGATGGCCTGGCTGATCACCACGTCGGCCGGCGCGTCGAGGCGGAAGACGGCACGGTCGAACCCGTCGAGCAGAGATGTGTGCTTCAGGAACGGATTGTTCAGGAACGCGAACGTGTACCAGCCCCTGTCGTGAAGCTCCTCGAATAGTGTGGGCGTTGCGGGGAGAACGTCGAGCGTCGCGACGCCCGGGGGTACGGCGTCCGGCAGTCCGGCCGCACTCGGGTAGAGACCCGATAGGAGGCTGGTCACGGCAGGCAACGTCCATGACGACGTGGACACGGCTCGATACCGGCAGGATTCGGCGGGAGCGAGCTTCTCGAGGTTGGGCATGGAGATCGGCCCGCCATAGGCTGCCAACTGGTCGGGGCGAAGGGCATCGAACAGCAGCACGATGACGTTGTGGTCCGGTAGCGCGGCCTGTGCACGCCGGGGGGCGATGGCCACGCCGGCCACCAGCGCGTGGTAGAGCCTGTTCGTGGAGCGGGTATGTGTGGCCAGCCGGAGGACGCCCCGCCGTCCGTTCAGCCCGGCCAAGGACACCGTCACGTCATGCCAGCGGCGCTGAAAAGGCTCGTTCGGATCGATGGAGACCTGGAACAACGCGTGCTCGGTCCCGTCCGTGTCTTCGATGAACGTGGCTTCGAAACGGACGCCGTCGCCCGGCGAGTCCGGAAACGGGTCGATAACCCCGAGAGTCGCGTGCAATTCGGCGTCCGGTGGCACCTCGAGATGGTCTTCGACCACACCCGGGGGCGGGAGATACAGGGCAGGACGCCGGTCCTCCTCGAGCCAGACCCACACCACCGGGCTCCGCGTCCGGTCTTTCCACACCGTTGGTGGGGGGATGGGGGACGCCTGGAGGCCCGGGCTGATCAGTCGGAGCTTCCCGGGACCTGCTCCGGCAACGGCCACGAACAGGTCGCCCCCCGAGATGGTCCACTCGCCGCCCGCCAGGCGCGACAGGTCGGCCCCACCTGCCTGGCGGTAGGGCCGCATGTCCACCCAGATGTCGAGGCCGTCCGGCACCGGGCCGCTGTCGTCCTCCTCACCGTCCAGGAGCCAGGGCACGGGAAAGGGGCACGACCAGAGCGTAACCTCTTGCCCCGCGGCCTCCAGCCGGCGCCGGGCGTCGCCGAATGACCGCGTTGGTTCCACCTTCCTCCAGGCCGGGTGCGGTACGTCGAGAAAAGGCGCTCGAGGCACCACCCGTCCGTCTGTTCGTTCCGGGTCCTCCTCGGGAAACGGGGAGAATCGCACCAGCAAGTTGGGGAGACGGTCGAGCATCCGGTACGTCCCGCCGTTCACCTCGGCGGCGGATGGCCGCCAAGGGTCGATGGCCGCCGGTGTCCGTTCCACGACCTCGAACCGTTCCACGTAGGGCGGGCCGAAGAGCAACCCTCCGGCCAGGAGCAGGAGTGCCAGGCCCACCGGAAACACCAGCGAGCGAACCACGCGGAGATCCGGCGCCCCGTTCTGCCTTTCCACGACACCCCCTGTTTCGCACTGCCCCTTGACGCCTGTCGCCCGCTCCAGGCACGGGCCGACGCCTCCTCGCGTTCCGGCACGACCATTGTACGTCATCGCTGCGCGAGAAAAAAACATGTCTCGCGTGAAATTGTCGCAATGCCCTCTCCTGGTCCCTCGTTCCTTTTCCCCAGGACCAGCGGAGAGCAGACGGACCCGAACCCCAGGAGGAATCATGAAACAGCAGCAACGGCAGCGCAGACGACGCAACATCCTCGCACTTTCCCACGAGTCATGGGTCCTCACCGATCATGCCACGGAGCGCATGGACAGGCGGCGCCTTTCGCGCGACGCCATCGCGTGCGCGTTGCGCCACGGCAGGAAGGCCTACGCTCGAGGCGCGGTCTTCTTCGCCATCGGGCGCAAGGAGGTGCAATCCTGCCGTCGCCATGGGATCGACATCAGGCGCCACCTGAATGTCCAGGTGGTCTGCACGCCGAATGGGGTCGTGTTGACGGCATACCGTTCGGGCAATTTCCGGCCGCTCAGGGGCAGGAAATGACCGGCGCGGCCCCTTTCAACCCATCGCTCGAGCGTGGAGCGGGGCAAAAGGCGCGGCTTTCCAAGGAGCGGATGAGAAAGAGGGGAACGTCGAGCAACTGGCACCTGTTTCGCAATCTGGAGAAGACATCGCAACCGAGACGGCCCAACCGAACGGTTGAAGCCGACCCGAAGACCCTGGAGGAAAGATGAGCATGTACTACACGACCCCAGGCGGCTACCGCCGACTTCGCGAACGACTCGAGAAAGCCCGGGAAGCCTACTTCCAGGTGTGCGCCACGAACGAAGAGGCGGCCGGCGCCGGGGATTCCTCGGTCTGGCACGACAACTTCGCCTACGAAGAGAACCAGCGCCAGATGCAGGCCCTCGCGCGACGGGTCCGGGACCTCGAGAACCTCTGCAGCCAGGTGCAGATCGCCCCGGTCCCGGCGAGCCCTCCCGCCGAAGTCCGGATCGGCACCAGGGTACGTATCCGGGTCGACGAGAACGACACCGAGCAAGCGCTTTTCATCGGTGGGTACGACGACGGCGACCCCTCCCAGGGGCGCGTCTCCTACAACTCCCCGCTCGCCCAGGCCCTCATGGGCCGGGAACCGGGAGATGTCTTCGAAGCGCGCATCGGGCCGCGAACTCGAATCATCGAGATAGTGGAGTTGCTTCCACCTCCAGAGGAGGAGATTTCGTCATGAACCTCGACACGTACGGAACATTCCATCAGGCCGAGATCTCGCTCGTACCCGGGCAACTGGGACACCGAGCGACCGTCCCGTTCCGGTTCATCGTGTTGGAAGGACTGGACGGCTCCGGCAAGACAGCCGTCGCCAAGGCGCTCGCCCAAAGCCTCGGCGCGCAATACCTGGCCACACCCGTCCGCGAATTCTACCCGTTCCGGGGAGCGATCGACCAGGTCGTGGGCACAAAAGGCCTGGCACGTACCCTCTGGTACGCCACGCACGTGGCCGTGGCCAGCCGGCAAGTCGAGACGATCCTCGAGGCCGGCGGATCCGTGGTCCTCGACCGCTACTGGATGTCCACGTTCGCCTACGCCGCCGCCCAGGGCTGTCACCTCCCCATGGATGACCTGCTGCGCCACCTGGTGCGTCCTTGCGCCACCGTGCTCCTGAACGTCCCGCGGGAACTTCGCTCGAGGAGGCTGACCGCCCGGCAGGGCCGGCTCGACCCGCACGACCTCGAGTTCCTCGACCCCGGCAACGAGGCACGCTTGCATGCCGCCTACCGGCAACTGGCCACACACCCCGCCGCCGGCCGGTTCGTCGAAATCCAGCTCGACGAACAATCCGTGGACCAGGACGTGGAAACCGTGCTCGCCGCTCTCGAAAGCGTATTCACGACCATCGCATCGAATTGACCCAGACTCGAAGGCAAGGAGGCCCGGATCATGCTGCCTGAACCGAACGAATACGGACAGACCATGGGAGCCAGGTACGAACAACAAATAGAAGCCCGGGCGCGCCGTTTCCGCAGGCCGAGCTATCTTCGCGTCGTGGTGACTCGAGCGTGCCCCATGCACTGCCCGTTCTGTCATCACGAGGGGGTCGGTGGGAACGACGGCGCGGTGTTTGGGGCCGGGAGGTCTCGCCCGGGGTTCGCCGACTGGCATTGCATGCTGGACGTGGCGGCGCGCGCGGGGATACGGAAGTTCAAGTTCCTGGGCGGCGAGCCGCTGCTCGAGGGAGCGCTTCCGGCACTCATCGCTGGTGTCAAGTCGGCGTGTCTCGAGGCGGACGTGTCGGTCATCACGTCCGGGGCGGTTCCCGTGGAGATGTTGGAAGCCTGTTTCGCCGCCGGGTTGGACCGGGCCAACCTGTCGATACACGGGTGGACGTGGGAGGCATTCCGTGCCAACGGGGGGACGGTGCAGTACGCGCAGCGGCGTGCTGTTCTGGAGCGGTTGCTGGTCTTGGGCAGGCCGCTCAAGCTCAACTTCGTCTACCTCGGGGAGGCGTCGGAGCAGGACCTGGGCGTTTTTCTCAAGGATCTTTCCGGCGAGCGGTTCACCAGCCGGCCGGTGACGGTGAGCATCCTGGACGACCTTGGCAACGCGGAGATGTCTCCCGAGACGATTCGCGAGGTATTGCGCCGTCTCCTCGGGGAGCCGAGGGAAAAGTGGGTCGATGACGATCCTTCGAGTCTGCCTGCCGAGCGGTGGCGGTGGCGTTCCGGTCTGACGGTGGAAATCAAGTCGTCGATCCTGGGGGAGCTGGCGCCGTGGGTGGTGTGTGAGACCTGTCCGAAGCGGAAGCAGTGCCGGGAGGGCACCTTCGCCCTGCGCCTGGAGCCTTCGGGCGATGTCCGGTTCTGCATGGATCGGCCGGACTTGCGTTTTTCCCTGCTCGAAGCGTGTCGAGCGGATCCCGGGCGTGCGGTGGACAGGTGGGAGGCGGAATTGTGTGCCATGGCGAATACCAGACCGGTAGTGCCGCCGGCGATGGCGTAGGGTTCCGAATCGTTTGTCTCCTGAGGAGGGGACGGTACCGAGCACGCGGAGGGCTGGGCGACATGGCAGACTGGTTGGTTCTTGTGGGGCCTCACGGCAGCGGGAAGACGACGTTGGCCCGCGAGGTGGCTCGATCCCTTGCCTGGGTTTTCGACGAGGAGATCGGGGAGCGTCTCCGGCGCGAGCGGATGTCCACCGACCCGTCCGCGCACGCCTTTCGGTCCCAGGAAGGTTTCGATCGAGAGGTCTGCCGCCTCGAGCTGGAACGTGACCTGGCGCGACGAGGGGTGTCGCGTGTCGTCGAGACGTGGCACCCGGGCAACCTGTCGTACGTCCGGCGTCGCAGTCCCGACGTTTTCGAGGAGTTGTGGGAGCAGGTGGCGCCGGCGGTCCGCGCGTGCACCGACCGGGTATTGGTCCAGCCGCTCGAGATCGGCGAACAGGTGCTTGCAGCGCGGCTGCGGGAACCCGGGCCGGCCGACCCGGGATTCGTTCCGTTCCTGCACTCCGTCGGGCTGGGGGCTACATCGCTCGCCCGAGACCTCGGACTGTTTGTGTTTCCGGGCTTGGACACGAGCAGGGTGGCGCCGGAGGATGCCTGCCGATCGATTTGCGCCCGGCTCGAAGAAGCAGGTTGAGGATCCCGATCGTGGCGGCGGGCATCCTTCCATGCTAAGATGGCGGCCTTTTCGGGTTGGCCGGACAGCATCGTGTTATTGGGATTTCCGCATGGTCGCCACATTTCTGTCACTCACGCGCTTTCACATCGTGCTCATCGCGTCCGCGGGCTCCCTGGTCTTCGGATGGCTGCTCACGGGGACGTTGCACCCCGCCATGAGTGCCCTGGTGGGGCTGGACTGGTTTCTGATCAACCTGATGAATAGGGGGGCGGACACCGCCGAGGATGCTGTCAACGCCATCGAGGGGGCTGAGACCGCGGCGAGGCACCGGCGGGCGATATTCCGTTTTGCCGGGGTGCTCCTGGGCGCGAGCCTGGTGGTTCACCTCTTCTGGCACCCGGTTCTGGTCCCGGTTCGCGTGGCCTTGCATCTGCTCGGGTTCGCGTACAACTTCCCCTTGCTCCGGCGCGGGGACGGCGCTCGAGCAAGGCTGAAGACGGTCTACGGCGTCAAGAACACGGCCTCGTGCGTCGGATTCCTGGTGACGCTGTTCGTCTATCCCGCCGTGGCGTTCGAGCTGCGCGAAGGGGTCGATCTCGTCTATGTCCTGCTTCTGGCGGCCTACTTCGCGCCGTTCGAATACAGCTTCGAGGTGATGTACGATCTCCGGGACGTTCGCGGCGATGCAGCGCTCGGAGTGAGGACCTTTCCGGTGGTGAAGGGGCAGGCCTGGAGCGCCCGGCTCGTCGTTTTGTTGAATGTCGCCTCGCTGCATGTTCTGGTCTGGGGCGCCGCCTTCGGGCGCCTTGGGCTGCAGGAGGTCATCCTGGGTGTCGGTCCGGTGGTTCAACTGCTCCTGCTCCTGCGTGGCCTGCAGCGGGGGTTCACGGAGAGGCTGTGCACGGCGCTCACCTACCTGTTTTTCGGCATGTTGGCGGGCTACGTGGTCTGGGTGGTGACCGGCATGCCGCTGGTGCTGGGGTTTCGTCCGACCCCGGCGCATATTGTCGAAGTGGGGCTGGTGGTTCCGGGCCTGTTGCTCTGGCTCGCGCTTCGCGGGGAACTTGGCGACAGGCGATTCTGGGCCACCTACGCCGCGCTGGCGGTTGCCGCCTGGATCGGGGAGCAGAGCGCCATTTCCCTTTATCACTACTATAGTTATGATATCGGCGGGTGGCACGTCCTGATCGGCGACGTTCCCCTGGCCGTGGTACTCATCTGGCCCATGCTCCTGCTGTCGACTCGAGAGTTGCTTCGGCGGCTGGGCCGGCGGGGGGGGCGAGCGGCCTTCCTCGGCGCCGGACTGACGTTTCTGGAGGCCACGTTCGTCGAGGTGGTCTGCGTGGACGCGGGCCTGTGGCGGTGGGAGGGGGCCGGTATTCTGGGGGTTCCCATCATCGGCGTCGTGGGATGGAGCGCCTTCGCCCTGGGTGCGTTCCTCACGCTCGAGGCCGGGCGTGTTTTCCTGGCTCCCCTGGCGGCGCCGGTCGCACTGCACCTGGCGCTTCCTGCCGTGTGGCATGCCGGGCTCAGCCGGGTGTCGTCCGCGGCCCTCCCGAATTCGGCGGTACTCTTGGGCGAAGGGCTCGTCGCGCTGGTGCTGGGCATTGGCGCGCTGAGGATTCGCAACCGGGCCGACATCGGCATGTCGGAGGTGCTGCCTCGAGTGGCCGCCGCGGAACTCATTCTGCTTTTGCTTCCGGTTGCCGGCGCGTCCCTTTCCGTGGTGGCCTTTGCTGCGGTTTTCTCACTGCCATACCTGGCGCTTTTCCGGTTGCGGTAGGGGTTCGGCGCCCTGACCGGAGCGTCCCGGTCCGAAGCGTATCGACGCCGGAAGCGTTTTCCATCCAGGGTTGGTACATGGTATCTGGGGGCGTCGTCGGTGCAGGATGGAGGCTGTTGCGAAACGCTTGACTTGTTCTCGAGGAATTCATAGTATCGCCAACACGGACTTGACTTGTGTGCGTGGAGTCCATAACATCGAGCGACGGAATGCAATCTCTGTTGCCGTGCTTCTCGAGAGTGGCCGGCGACAAGGGAATATGGAGGCTCAACCCTGGGATGCCGCCTGTGCGGTGGACGCGCGGGGGCGTTCGACCATCCCGCGAGGCCTGTTGTCGGGTCTTGCAAGAACGACTCAAAGGAGAGGAACTCACCATGTTCAGGAACACCCAGTACGTCTTGTTTGCTGTCGCAGTCGGACTGTTCGTCATGGCCGGCTGTAGTCCCAAGGCGGAGAAAATCATGGTTTCTCCGGAGAACATTCAGCTCACGGCGCCGGACGCCACGGCTCAGCTCACTGCCAAGGCAGTGGACAAGAATGGGGACGAGGTGGCGGGAGTGGCGATCACCTGGTCGAGTTCCGATGCCGCGGTGGCGAAGGTGGATGGGAACGGCAAGGTGAGCGCGGTGGGCAGCGGGTCTGCCACGATCACGGCCAAGGCGGATGCGCTGTCGGCGAATGTTGCGGTTACCGTCAGCCTGGCCAAGAAGCTGAAGCTTGACAAGGAGACGCTGTCTCTGACCCCGGATGCTCCGGAAGCCACGATCACCGCGACGATCCTGGATGAGAAGGGCCAGCCGTGGGCCGGGAAGGGCGAAGTGAAGTGGGCCTCGGCGGATGAAGCGATTGCCACGGTGGATGCTTCCGGCAAGGTTACGGGTGTGGCTGCGGGTTCCACCAAGGTGACCGCCACGTTCAAGGATCTCAGTGCGGAAGCGGCTGTGGAATCGACGGTTGGAGGTGACGAGGCGGCGAGCGGCGGCACCAAGACCAAGAAGTCCACCAAGAAGACGAAGCACTCCGTCGGTGGCAAGAAGCGCGTGGGCGGAGGGTCCCGCCACCGCTAGGCCCTCTGGCCTTTCCTGCCGGGATACCCTTTCCTTCCTGTCTTCCTTCCTGCCGGCGAGCGGCCCGGTACCTGGAATCCTGTCAAGTCGGTGAGACCATGCTCCGATCCTTGAAGAGGGAGGATCGACATGGAGTCGGCACCGATCGAGAGCGGGTTGTTGCGTGGCAGGCTGCGCGCATTGCAAGCAGTCTACCTGGCCCAGACCTATGCGATAGTCCTGGCTCGAATCCTGGCCTACTCGTGGGTACTGAACGAGATGGGGAGCGGGCGGCTGCCGTGGGTATTCCTGGTGCAGGCCGTTCCGCTGTGTATCCTCACGTTCGCGTTGATTGGCGTGGTCGATCGTGTCGGCCGGGCGTCGCTGCTGATGGCCGGTTCCGGTGTCATGGCCGGGGGGGTCCTCCTGTTTCGGGCTGGAGCCGGTCTGGGTGTCGGCGGGTTGTCTCCCGGGTTCTTGCTGTTTGGCGAGACCCTTTTTTCCTTGTTCAGCGTCCACTTTTGGCTGTTGACCAGTGAATTGTTGAGTCCGCAGGAATCCAAGCGGTACTTTCCGTCGCTGGCCCTTGTCGGGGCGGTAGGCGCGATTCTCGCCGGGTTGACGGCACAGTCGCTGGGAGGGCAGCCGCCCTGGCGCGTGCTCCCGGTGTTGCTTCCCCCGGTGGTGGTGAGCGGCCTGGGCGCGTGGCACATCCATCGCACCTATCGGCACCGGGTCGGGCCGAGGCGCTCTTCGGTCGCGCGTGCCGGATGGTCCGACGAACTAGCCCAGGGGTTGGGCCTGGTGAAGCAGTCGGCGTTTTTGCGGTGGCTCGTCCTGTTGACCGCGGGCATCACCACTGCCGGTGTCATCATCGATTATCTTTACTCGGTATCCGCGGAGCAGATGTCGCATGCGGGGAACCTGCCTGCCTTTTTTGGTGGAATCCATGTCGTCATCAATGTCCTCCAGGTCATCCTGGTCTTTCTTGCCGGACGCCGTATCTTCACCACGATGGGTCTGGTTCGAACGCTCTCCAGTTTTCCCCTGGGGGGAACCGTCCTGGGCCTCGTGACCCTGGGGCAGGGTATCGGGTGGTCCGCGGTCGCCCTCAAGGTCTTCGATCGTCTCGAGAACTACCTGGTGCTGAACCCGGGTGTGGGCATCGCCCTGAACGCCTTCGATCGGGCGAAGCGCGGGCGTGCCAGCCTGGTATACGGTGGCCTGGTGAAGCCGCTGTCGATTTCTCTGACAGGGCTCTGTCTTCTCCATGTATCCGGTGGAGCGGGAGCGACGGCCTTGCTCCTGGCTGTCTTCGCGGGAACACTCCTGGTGCTGCGCCGGTTGGGGCGGGCATACCGCCGCACCCTGGTGGAGAACCTCCGCTCGACCGATGCGCGCCTGGTCCGGAACAGCCTCGAGGCTTTGTCCGAACCGGAAAACCGGGTGATCACCCCGGAGCTGATAGCCTTCTACCACCGGGTGAGCGATCACGTGTTCGAGGAGAACGTGTTGAAGGCCGCGGGATTGATCAAGGATCCCGCCTTCATTCCTATCCTGCTCGACGCCTTGCGGGGCCGGCACACGTCGCTGAAGTGTGCAGCAGCGCGGTCGCTGGCCCAGTTCCCCTCCCCGGAGGTGCGCGACGCCCTTCTTGCCGCGTTGAGGGACGAGGACTCCGCTCGAGTCAAGGCGAGCATCCTGTCGGCGCTGAGCGTCCGGTTCGATACGGCGGTCCACTACCCGGTTCTGCTCGCCGGGCTGGACGACCCCGACCCTCGAGTCCGCGCCAACGCGGTGGAGGCGATTGGGTTGACGGGTGACCCGGAACTGGTCCGGCTCGTGCGACCGAAGCTCGACAGTCCCCATCCCCGGATCAAAGCCAACGCGGTCATGGCCCTCGCCGGGATACCGGAGGAACGTGACACGGCGATCGAGGCGCTGCGCATGTTCCTCGATAGCGGCGATCGCGGGCTGGTGTTGTCGGCCCTGCACGCGGCAGGAGAACTGCGAGAGGCATCGGTCTACGACCGGGTCAAGGTCGCCGCCGGCAGCGACGACCCGGACATCCGGCGGAATGCGGTCATTGCGCTTGGCAAGTACGATGACCTCGACGCGGTCGAGCCCCTGGTCGAGCTGCTCGTCCACTCCGCGCGGGAGGGCGTTCCGGTAGCCTACGCCCTGGACAGGCTGGGCGAGTCCGTGCGCGAAGCCCTGGTCGAGCGCGTGGCCGAGCTGCCGTTGGCCGGGCGGGCCGCCGCGGTGAGGGCCATTCGTGCGTGTGGGGTCAACTACCCCGAACTGGTGGACCAGATAGCAGGGGGCGGCGGTCGATCTGCCGGCGACACGGACCCCATTCTCCTTGACACGGTGCCGAGTCCCCCGTATTGAGACACCCATGCATACTGCAACGACAAGATTCCTGGTCGCCGCGGTGACGCCGGAGCAGTTTCCGGACATCGACCTCCCGGAGATGGCGTTTGCGGGCCGTTCCAACGTGGGAAAATCCTCCTTGATCAACACGCTCGTGGGGAAGCGGCAGATGGCGCGTGTCAGTGCCACGCCGGGCCGGACCCAGAGCATCAACTTCTTCCTCGTCAATCGGGATTGGGTCTTCGTGGACCTGCCCGGGTATGGCTTCGCCAAGGTGCCGCAGGCGGTCAAGGCATCCTGGCGCAAGCTCGTCGAAGCCTACCTTGTCGAGCGGGTCGCCTTGCAGGGCGTGGTGCTCATCGTCGACCTGCGGCGGGACCCCATGGACTCGGATATGCAGCTCAAGACCTTCCTCGAGGCCCATGGTATCCCGTTCATCCTGGTCGCCACGAAGGCGGACAAGCTGTCGAAGCAGCAGGCCACGCGGCAGCTCGCACGCCTGGCACGGGGATTCGCCGTTTCGCGCGATGTCATCGTGCCATTCTCGGCAGTGACTCGAGCCGGACGCCAGGAACTCTGGGAATCGATTCGCGAGATGATGGTCGAAGGGTCGGCGAAAATGAAAGCCATCCGCGTTCGCCGGCAGGAAGAGAACCGCCGCCGCAAGGAGACCCGGGGAGAGACCTGACCGTCGTTCCGTTCCTCCCTCCCCGGCACGTACCACTTCAGTTTCCAGGGCCCGGATCCGACTTCATGGAAGGCGAGGGTCATCCCCTCGCCGCAGCCGGGTGTGGCCCGCGGTGCGGACTGTCGAGCGCGGATGTCGTCCGGCGGCAGGTTTCATCCTGCACGCCTCTCCTGTTCCAGTCGTTGCTGTTCCAGCAGTTTTCCACGAAAGGTCCGGGCGCCTGGTGCGTCGTGGTGACGCGGGGTCGCGTCGCGGCGAGACGGCTTGTCATGCCGGGAACAGGATTTCCGGAGTGGCCTGCGGCGTGACACCCGGTGCCTGCCTCCCCGGCATGCTCGAGGAAGAAGGAAGGAAGGCAATGACAGCGCGGCGAATGGCAGGCATGACCCTTCTGGTACTGGTGTTGACCATGGGTGTTCTCGCGGTCATCACCGGCCTTGGCCTGACGAACCTTCGGGGCACCCTGGCCGCGTCCCGGGAGTCACGAGACGTGCGCGAGATCGAGGAACACCTGCTCGAGACACGCTCTGTCGCACGAAACCTGGGCACGGACGTGACGCTGTCGGTCTCGGGCAATGCCCTGCTGGTCCGGGCCGGGGAAGCAGCGCTCCGAAGCTACGTCCTCGGCGACACCATCGCGCAGGTTTCCATCGATACCGCGACCGGGACGCTCACGTTCAACGCTCGAGGCGGGATCAACGCGGGAAGTCCGGCCGACGTGGTGGTCGTGACGGACCGGCGCCAGGTCCACCGGTTCCGGATCTACCCGGCCATTGTAACCGTCCGGAGAGGCAGATGAACACAAAGAACCGAAGCACGATGGGCCAACGCAGGCGCCGGCGGTCGGCGGGTTTGACTTTCCCCGAACTCCTGATGAGCGTGGCCATCCTGGGGATAGTGATGGCATCGTTCACCGGGGCTGTGAACGGGGCGAACCGGGCCTTCCGGCACACGCGCAACCGTGCCCAGGCCATCGCGATCGCCGAGGAACTCACCGAACAGCTCCTCATCATGGACGGCTCGGACGCGGCGTTGTCCATCGGGACGGCGCACGCCGAGTCCTACGACCGGGCCGGTCACAGGACGGCCGTCCCGTCGGATGCGTTCTTTGTCGCCCGTTGGACCGTTGCACCCCACGACACGGTGGCCAACATCCGGCGGATAGACCTCGAGGTGTCCTGGGAGGAATCGGGGACGTCTCGCCGGATCGGGTGGTTCACGTTCCGGAACTGAAGGAGCAGCCGATGGACAGGTGGCACGACAGGGCTCGCGGGTTCACCCTGACCGAAGTGCTGATGTCGCTGGCCATCTCGAGTATCGTTTTCGCGATGGCCATGAACGTCCTGGTATACCTCAGCGGTTCACTTGCTGGCATGGAGTTGGGGTCGTTGGCGAGCGACGAGACTGCCCTTTTGGTCGAATACATGACGGACAAGTTGATGTGTGCCGGGGGTGGGAGCATCCGCCCCTGGGCAGCCGTCTGGGTCGAGGACGACTGGCGAGGCGACGGGAGCGACCGCATTACCGCCGCCGAACTGGCCGACACGGCGTTGCAGTGCTCGGTGGTGAGCGTTGCCGGCGATGCCGTCGAGGTCGATCGACTGGATGGCTGCTGTCTCACCCTCGATTTCCTGGAGCGTCAGGTGCTGGTGACCACCGGCCCTTCCGACGACCAGGGCCACTGGCGGACCGGGTTCGTGGAGAACCTGGACCTCGAGGCCTGCGTGGCCCAGCTCGATTTTGGCATCGTGCCCGCGCTCGACAATCCGCCCTCCGGGAGTACCGAGTGGACCGACGGGAGTCTTGCGGTGGTCAACATCAAGTCGATCTGGCTGGATGCCGCGACGGACGAACTGGTACTGGCCGAGGACAAGGATCATGACGGTGTGGTGGAGGCTTCCGTGGTGGCGGACCGGGTCCTGGACATCCAGGCCGCACTGGGCTACGACGTCTCGCCCTGGGACTGGCGGGTGGCGGACACCGGGTCGGCGGACGACGAATGGTTGTACAACGTCCCGGGGGAGGTGTTCCAGGACAGCCGGACCCCTGGTCTCGAGTCGGCTCGGCGTGACGAACTGCGCCTGGTCCGGGTGGGCGTGGTGGTGGGGGCCCCGGTAAGTTCCCAGTCGGGCCAGGGCGTCGCCAAGGTTCTGAATGGTCCCCTGCGTTCCCGTTCCGGGTGGATTCTGAGGTCGTTCGTGGGCACGACGAGTCTGCGCAACCACGATGTGATGCGTTGAAGGAGGTGGCGTGATGCACCAGTCGATCCCCCGGAGGGCCCGCCCCGGCAGAGTCGAGCGGCGCCGGCGTTGTGGTGGCAACATGCTCCTGGTGGTGACGGTCATCGCCCTCGTGGCGTCGTCGATCATCGTCACGTTTCTTCTCAGGACCGAGAAGAGTGCCATGAGTACCGGGGACATGCTGAAGCGGCGGCAGACGTTCTACGTGGCCGACGGGATGAGCCGTATCGCGATCGAGGAGGTGCAGGCCTACCTGTTCGACAATTCGGATCCCAGCACGGTGGACTTGGCCGATCCCGCGAATGTGCCCCCTCCCGAGGTAGAGGGATACGTGCTCGAGCAGTTCGTGCTGCAGTCTGCCGGCGAGGCCTACTATGGCCTGGTGCCCAACGGCCCCTTCGAAGGCATGAACGCCTTGCAGAAACCGGTGGCCATGGACATCGCCGCCGGGACGGTCGACGGGGAGTACCGCGCGGAAGTCCACCTGAACGTCCTGCTCGGCAAGATAAGCCTGTTCCAGTTCTTCGTGTTCGGGTCGGGCTACACGGATATCTTTCCCGGACCGGCCATGACCATCGACCCGGGCAGGGTGCATGCCAACGGTGACCTGTGTATCGGGAGCAACAACGCCTTCCGGATCGAACGGGTCACGGCGTCGTCGCGAGTTCTGGCCTCGGACAGCCGTTGTCGCCGGAGCGCGGGGAGGGGCGTGTGGATTTCCGATGGCACCAACTACGTCTTCATGGACAGTGCCACGTCGTCTGGCTGTACCAACTGCGACGGCTCCGGGCAGGACTGGGCAGCGTATGCCTCGAGCATGTGGCACGGGCACGTCAAGGACATGGCTCATGGGGTGCCGAAGCTGAGGCTGCCGGTTACGGGCACGCCGGACACGCAGTCGGGTCTCAATGCCAGCCAGGAGAAGGTCAGCAACGCGGACACGACTCGAGTCCTGGTGGATCCGATCAGGCCAGGCGATGCGTCTGCCGTTCGTGACCAGAAGTTCGCCTGGAAGGCCGATATTCGAATCATCGATGGTGTTTGGTATGTCAACGACGGTACCTGGCCGGGAAAGCCCATCTGGTCCGACCACCCGGGGTCCTATGTCACGCGGAACGCGGCGGGACTGGAAGGGGACGAGCCAATGGCGGTGGGCCAGGCGGATCTTGCCGGCTCCCTGGGCTGGACATCCGTGCCGCACCGTTTCTCGTTCTACGAATACGACGAGGCCAGCGGACGGCTCCTCGAGGACGACCAGGGCGTAATATCCTATGGTACCCTGGTCCGCAATGGGTCGCGCGTCGAGCCCGGGTTCTGGGCCGAGGGGAGCAACTCGAGGGACTACACCGATGTGGACGGCCACGCGAAAGCCTATTTTTGCGACCGGTGCGAGGGCAGGAGCACGTGTACCGTGCCTCTCAAGATACGGCCTGCAAGCGAGGTGTTGTGCGAATACGAGGACGGCGGCACGGTCGGATCGCTTTTGGACGCCCAACTCCTGCAAGGAGCACGGAGCGGGTTCGTCGATCGGCGGGTCGCGAATACCGAGCCCGACAAGGGGCGGATCCTCCCCGTGAACTTCGACCTCGAGGCCTTTGCAGGCGCGATGGCGGACACGTCGCCCGGGGAATTGGGCGCTTACTTCGACGGCGGAGCGACCTTCAACGGTGTCGTCTATATCTCCTACACCTGGGAGGGCGTCATGGATGGTTTCCCGGGTGACCTGCCCGGGCTCTGGCCGACCCAGGGCGGAGTCGATGACCTGGCGCAGGTCCGGTCATACGGCACGCCCATGGTCCAGGGCGCGCTACCCCACGCACTCTGTTCCGACAGCCTCGGCTATGTCTCCGGAAGCCGCCGGGTCGGGTTCAGCGGCCCGCCCTCGAACGGAGAGCCCGACGACGGGTTCGAGCCCTGCTTCACCGTGCCCAGTTGCGACGAAGCGGTCAGCCCACTGGGTCGTCCCAACGCCATTCGCTTCGTCAACGGGGCGACCATAGACACTACCGTGTTTCCTCACGGCCTCTCCCTGGTGACGAACCTGCCCGCCTACGTGCTCGGCAGCACGAACACCGGGTCGGATACGTCGTCGGCCTCCGCGGCTCCCTGGATACCCCTTCTCGTGGCCGCCGACGCCGTTTCGTTGCTCTCGGACGCCTGGGAGGACGGCGAGTCACCGTGGTTCGACACGTCGTCCGGATTCGGTTCACGGGTCGCTGTCAGCAGTACCTACAACCTGGAGATGTTGGCAGGAACGGTCGAGACGACCGATAGTTCGCACTACAGCGGTGGCGTGGAGAACTTCCCCCGCTTCCTCGAGAACTGGTCCGGGAAGACAGCGACCATCGCCGGCGCGTTCGTCGTCGGGTTCGCCTCGGTCTACCAGCGCCAGCCGTGGAAGTACGGAAGTCCCATCTACAATGCCCCCAAACGGAACTGGTTCTTCGACGACCACCTGAGCAACCTCGCCAACCAGCCCCCGGGCTCGCCCCTGTTCAGCATCCACTCGGTGACACGGATGAATCGCCCCGCCATTGCCGAGGAGTGAGCACCCCACACCAAGCCGGGACGGCGCTTCGGGGCTGGCAGCTCCCCGGCGTGCCTCGCAAGGGGGCCGCTCGTGTCCCGTCTTCACGCCGTGCGCCGCTTTCGCAGTCCATGGCTACGTTGCGCCGGCCTTGCCGCGGCGGACCCGGCCGGGTGCCCGGGTGGAACGCCGTGTCACCCCGGCCGGAAACACGGTGGACAGCGGGCGGACAGTCTCGATACACTGGGCAGAGAAAATCGACTGCTCCTTGCAGGAAGACTGCCTGCCCGTGCGGGGGAGATACGCCATGTTGTATGAAACCAAGGTCAATCTTGGAAACGTCCTGCTTTCCTTCTCGGACGCCGTGGACCTGGCGAACCCGTCGATCTCGTTTCATCAGATCAGAACGGCGTTCGTGGCGTGGCAGATCGCGCTCGAGGCCAGGCTCCCGGAACGTCAGACCAAGAGGGTGTTCATCGGGTCCATTCTCCATGACGTGGGGGCGCTGACGCCGGAGGACAAGACGCGGCTTCACCGTTTCGAGCAAGACAACCTGGAGACCCACTGCGTGCGTGGGTCGGCGCTCTACGAATCTTGTCCACTCCTGAGCGACGCCGCTCACGCGGTGCGATGGCACCACAGGACCACGGCGGAGTGGGACGAAGGGGTGGGAGACGACAGGGTGCTCGAGTCGCAGCTCGTGTACCTTGCCGATGTCCTGGAGCGATTGACGGACCGCAACGTGTACATCCTGCACCAGAGCGAGAAGCTGTTGAAAGACATCATGTCGAGGGCGGGTGAGGAGATCCACCCCGACGTGGTCGATCTGTTCGTGGCGGTCGGAAAAAGGGAGGATTTCTGGCTCGATCTCGTTTCTCCCAGGCTCTACTCGACCCTGCTCAATTTCGGACCGCTCAAGCAGGAAGAAATAGAACTCGATCAGCTCTTTTCCATCGCGGCATTCTTCAAGAAGCTGATCGACTACAAGTCGCCGTTCACCACCATGCATTCCACCGGGGTGGCCACGTGTGCCACTTCGGTGGCCAGGATGTTCGGCCTCACGGACAAAGAGATCTCTCTTCTCGAACTGGCGGGCTACCTGCACGACCTGGGCAAGCTCGTCGTGCCCAACGCCATCCTTGAGAAGCAGGGTGGGTTGACCCGGGAGGAATTCGCGATCATGAGGCAGCACACCTACTTCACCTACCGGATTCTGAGCACTATCGGCGGGCTGGGTGCGATTCCAGAGTGGGCGGCATTCCACCACGAGCGGCTCGACGGAGCCGGATATCCTTTCCATGTGGGGAGCGACAAGCTCGACACCGGGTCGCGGATCATGGCGGTGGCCGACGTGTTTACCGCACTCGCCGAAAACCGGCCGTACAGGCGTGGCATGGCGCGGAGCCAGATTGAGAAGATCCTGCGCTCCATGGCGTCGCGGGACGCTTTGGACTCGAACCTGGTGGGTCTTTTGCTCGACAACTACGAGGAATTGTCCAGGCGTGTTCAGGCGGAGCAACGAACGGCCGACGCGGAGTACCAGGGATTGATGGCTGCTGGATAGCGCCCGGCGAGGGCACGCGACTTCTGTCCACCCTGTTGCCGGCCCGAGCAATGGAGGGGCTTGCTCGCGCGTTCGGGTACGTCTCCTTGGACCGCGATGGGATCCACGGTGGTCCTCATGAAGTAGTGCTTCGCCGGGGGCTACGCACCGGGCACGACGATCATCACCTGCTGCTCGTCGAGCCGTGTGGCGCCGTCGCCGAGGACGACGAGGGTGAGGCGGTAGAAGGTGTCGTCGGGCGCGGCGGGGCTGGCGCCGAACAGGGTGAGTGTGAACTCGATCGGTTGCCCCGGCTGCACCTTGGTGTAGTAGGGGGGGTCGATCTCCTTGACGAATCCCCACTCGTCGGACTCGATGGACAGCTCCACCCGCTGGAACTCGCCGCTTTTGTGGAAGGCGTCGATTCCGGCCACTACCGCGTCGACGATTTCGCCTCCTCCCTGGGACGTAAAGACCAGGGGTTCAGTCAAGCCGTCGCCATCCACGTCGGCGAACGACGATGTGTCATTGGCGAGTTCGGTCATGTCGTCGGTCACGTCGGCCAGGTCTCCGGCGTTGACGGCGATGAGCTTGCCGCCCATGCCGGCCATGGCGTCCACGACCCAGTTCGAGCGTGCTGCGTTGTCGCATTCTCCTGCCACGGGGAAGCCGGCGTCCGGGTCGCGGAACGGGGCGTCCGTGGTGTAGACGAAGACCGGGAGGGCGTAGCGCCGGACACCCACGCCGCCGATGAGGCCCGTGGAGGTATCGGAGGCGTCATAGCTACCGGGTGCGTTGCCGTGGAACAGGTCGTCGGCGTTGGCGAGGAAAGGGGGGACATCGGTGCTGCTGTCGTACAGGCCGTCGCAATCCTGGTCGAAGCCGGCGCCGGTCGCTGCCTGGTAGAGCGCCTCGAGCGTGGCCTCGGCCAGGTCTCCCCCACCACCTGCGGCAAGGGCGGACAGGGCGTGCTGGACGCGGGACTGGTCTGTAGTGACCTGTTGTTCGAGCTTGAAGGGCTTGTCCGCTCCTCCTCCCATGCCGATTTGGTTGTAGTCCTGGAAGGTGACCACGCCGAAGGCCGAATCGGGGATGCTGGCGCTCACCTCGGAGGCGACCACGGCGAAATCGGCGGCCAGGGCGCTGAGCGTGGGTCCCATGGAGCCTGTGCTGTCGAGCAAGAAGATGACATCGGCCCTGGCGATTGCCGGGGCGAATTGAAAGTCGGCGGTGGTCTGGCTGCGTTCGGGGATTACCAGGTACAGCCCTTCGGGAATGGAAGCGGCGTCGAGGGGGTCTGAGTTGGCGTTCGTTTCGCCACCATCCGAGTAGCCGTCGCCGTCGGTGTCATGGAGGAAAGGGTCGGTGCCAAGGTCCACCTCATCAGCGTCGAGCAGTCCGTCGCCGTCGGCGTCGGTATCCACGAAATCGGGGCGGCCGTCGTTGTCGGTGTCTCGCGGCCTGGTGTCCGGGAGGGAATCGCCGGCTTCCGTGCTGTCCGGGAATCCGTCGCCATCCGAATCCAGGTCGCGGAAGTTCGGCGTGCCGTCCTGGTCGTAGTCTTCGGGAATGCCCCGCGGATCGGTGTAGGCCTCGTCGGCGTCGAGTATGTTGTCGCCGTCCGAATCCGTGTCCAGGTAGTCCGGAAGCGCATCGCCGTCGGAATCGAGAGGGAGCGCGCTGCCGATCTCAAGGGCGTCGGCCAGGCCGTCTCCATCGTTGTCCGGGTCCCGGAAGTCTGCCACGCCGTCCAGGTCCAGGTCGAGGGGGGCCATCGGGTCCATGCCCACCTCCTCGCTATCGGGGACACCGTTGTTGTCGCTGTCCCGGTCCTGGAAGTCGGGGGTGCCGTCCTCGTCGGCATCCCAGGGGAAGCTCAGCGGATCGGTGTCCCCGGCCTCGACGCTGTCGGGGATGCCGTCGTCGTCGCTGTCGGTGTCCAGGTAGTCCGGCGTGCCGTCGCCGTCGGTATCTGCTGGTCCTTCGTGCACATCGATGATGGTGTCGCCGTCCGAGTCGCGGTAGGCGATGGATGGCTGCTCGCCGGTTCCGCTCGTGTCACGTTCGCCGATGCATGATGTGAAAGCCGGCAGCGTGAGCGGAATCAGGACGAGCGAAAGGGAGAGCTTGTCGTATGGACGGCGGTAACATCGTGTCGGGTTCATGGCTTCCTCTGGACAGGCTTCGTGCTCTCGGCCACCGTGGTCCGTAAGGGGTGGCCGTTGCGCACCGGTGGAGCTACCCTGGGTGCCTACTCGAGTATATCGGCAAGATCGGCTCGAGACACCAGATCCATGACCGTGATATTCTCGCGCGGCCGCGTCAACGGTGAACTGGTCCAGGGGGCGGCGTGGAAAGGACGGAGCATGCGACGAAAGAAGGGGACGACCACTCGGCAGGACTTCTATTTCCGCAAGGCCAAGGCGGAGAAGTATCGCGCACGGTCGGTGTACAAGGTGCAGGAAATCGATGCCCGGTTCCACCTGCTCAGGCCTGGGCAGGTGGTCCTGGACCTGGGCGCGGCACCCGGATCGTGGGCACAGTACTGCGCGGAGCGCGTCGGACGGTCCGGGACGGTCATCGCTGTCGACCGTAAGCCCCTGGCCGGATCTTTGCCCCCGCAGGTGATGTGGATACAGCGGGACGTGCTCGCCCTGCCGCCGGACGAACTGGTCAGGCTCCTCGGGCGCGAGCGCGTGGATGCCGTGCTGAGCGACATGGCCCCCGACACCTCGGGTCACAAGGAAGTCGACCACTTTCGCTCCATCGCGTTGTGCCGGGCGGCGTTCGCCGTGGCCGAGAAGGTCCTGGTCGATGGCGGTGCCTGGGTGTGCAAGGCGTTCCAGGGGGCCGACCTCGAGCCGTTCGTGCTCGAGATTCGGGGACGTTTTGCCGTTTTCAAGCGGGTGAAACCCCAGAGTTCGCGCAAGGCATCCGTGGAGATCTTCCTGGTGGGACTCGGGTTTCGGCGGGAGAACCCCGAGTAGACGATGCGTCCCGTCGCGTCCTGGAGTTTGTACATGGTCGTCGCGGCGTCCCGTCGCGGCATTTCCCGTTGCCGTCGCAGGGCGCAACCGTCAGTCCCCCGTTCCCCGGCTGACCCCGCCAGGAAGATCGTGGGATAGCGGGAAAGGCCGAAATGGCGCGTGGGCACTCAGAAGAAGATCAAGAAGATCAACAAAGCGACGATGCTGACCAGCCCCAGGCTCAACGCGGCGACGACGATGACCTGCTGCTGCGTCTTGAGCTTGCCTTTCCGGAAGAAGGCGTCTGCGTCATCCTTGGGACTCGGCAGTGAACGGGCCTTGTCGTAGTAGCCGCGCTGGCCGGTTCCGGGCGGGCCAGCGGGAATCACCGCGCGATCCTCCGTGCTGGCTTCTCCGCTGTCCCTGGTCCCTGGAAGGTGGTCCGGCGCCCGGGGTTCGTGTGCGGGCGTGGAACGGTGATGTCTCGAGGGTCGGGCCCCGGTCCGGCCGCTGCTCTCTGTTCTCCCGGTACCGGTCGTATCGGCGAGATGCCCCGGCTCTTGCAAGCCCGATGCCTCCTTCAGCGAGTGCCCGGTATCATCCCCGGCCTTGGAGGATGACGGGGTGCCGTGGCCGACCGCGCGCCCCAGCGCCAGGATGCTCCGCCGGGGAGGCGCGCGGCGTTCACGCCCGCGCGAAGGTGCGTGGTCAGGGTGGCGCACGGCGTCGCGTCCGACCGCTGCCGCCCCGATGGGGGCTCGAGGCCGTCCTTTTTCGACAGCGGGCGGTTTGACCGTTGCCGCGCCATGTTCGTTTGGGGGCCGGTCCGGCGTCTGGATGCCGCGGGGTCCCGGTGCCTCGGCGGATGCCGAATCGTCGCGCGCCTGCCCGGCCCCGCCACGCGGCTGCTTCTTGTCTCGCCCGCGCTTGGGGGATTCCTCCGAGCCGCCCGGGAGCCTGCCCTCGAGCGTGCTGGTCTCGCCCTCGGCCGTTGCCGGGCGTTCGGGTTTGACTACCAGGCGGGCAGGTTTGTCGTCCATGTCGTCGATGCGGCCGGAGCGGGGGCTTGGGCCGGTCTCCCGGTCGGCCGACCAGAGGATACCGCTTGCGGGTTTCCCCGGTTGCTGGCGACCAGCACGCTGGTGCCCCGCGGGTTCTTGGCGGGTCGAGACCGGGGCGTCTCCTGTGTCTGGATCGTTTTTCTTGCGAAACTGTCCGAATCGGCGTTTCGCGGGTTCTCCGCGCCAGTTGTGCAGCAGGTCCGGGGGGATGACGTCCACGTCGAGCCTGTCCTCGAGGTGCGCTGGCCGGGGATCCGCGCCGGTCCCGATGGACGGGGCAGGTTCGAGGGGTTCCGCACCTTCCTCGTGCACGGTGAAGGCCAAGTCCCTGTGGACCGGTTTGCCGGGTGACCCCTTGATGGCCAGCGCCACGCGCACCAGGTAGTCGCCGGGCGACAGGCTAGGGATTCGGAAACTGAAACGGAAGCGGTGCCCATCGTGGGACGGGGACACTTCCACGCCAGCATCCCGCACCTTCTCTTCCGCAACAAGGTCGCGCACGTAGGTCATGCAGGTAATGAGGTCGATATCGTCGATACCGCCGTGGCAGCGAAACGACAGGCTGAATCGGATTTCTTCGCCGGCACGGAACCCGCCATCCGCGTGTTGGGAGCCGGAGATGAGCGAACCCAGTTGCGCGAAACCGGGGTGGAAGAGCCCGTGAAGCTCCTCGAGACGATTGGCCATTTCGGCCATGGAGTAGAAGCGATAGGGGGGCGATGGATCGGTCTCCAGGGATAGTGCACGGGCCAGGAAAGCGGAGGCGCGCTTGATCAGAAGGTCCCTCACGTGGGGATTGGACTTGCCTTCCTGCAGCCGCCGGGCGAGTGCCGTGCGGAATGCATTGATTCTTCCCTTGTTGATAGCGCCCAGGAACGGGCCCGCTTTTCCCGAAAAGCTCGTCGTCAGGGTCTCCGGGTGAACAACTGCTTCATAGATGAGCTTGGCCACGGCAAAGGCGTCCGCTGTCCGCGGAAGCGGGAGTTGCGTGCCAGGCGCCAGCGCCTCTGGCGGCAGCCAACCAGCGACGCTCGAGTCGCGTGCCGCCAGGGTCTCGAGGCTCTTCAGGTAGAGCGGCGTGAGGGGATCGGTCACTCTCACGTGTGTCTCACCATCGTCGCCAGAGACAAAGAAAATGTTGCCGGGCTTGAGGTTGCCATGGGTTTGACCCGTGGCGTGAACCACCTCGAGCGCCCGGCAGGTCATGGCCATGGCGTCGCACAAGCCGGCGAAGGTCAGGCCTTTGCGTAGCCTCTCGAGGAGGCTGTCTTCATGGAATTCCATGAGCAGGCAGGGGACGGCGCCGCCGCCGTCCACGATCCCGTGGATGGCAGGGATGCGATTGGGGGGCAGCTTCCGCAGTTGCGCGGCCTCATCCCGAAGCAGTCTGCTGAAGAGCGCTTTGAGTTCCTGGGACGCGCCCTCCCCGTGAAGATCTTCCTCGCCCAGAGGGAGCTTCGCCGCCAAAACCTCGTCGGTCTCTTCATGTTGCGCCCGGTAGACCTTCCCAAAACTCCCGCGTCCGAGCAGCGTGGTCAGCTCGAATCGCCTTCCGCGGGCGTCGCGAATGAATCTGCGGGTCGGGTTTTCCGTGTCAGCCATGGTGACCGTCATGCATGGTGGATGGTGCTGTAACCGGTACGCAGGGGAGGCCGGACCAGGGCGACTTCCTGCCTCGCTCCCGCCGCGCTCATGTCCCCCAGGGTGCTGCGTTTCGCCCCTGTTTCCCGCGGAACGCCGTACCTGCACGTCCCCCGCGAAGCGTTGCGCCGGGGGGCTCGGCCGTCTCCCGCCCGCGCGTCGCAAGTTCCTTGAACGTCGCGGGAAGCAGGATGATGGCCAGGGGCACGAACTGCCGCATCTCCCGGACATCGACCGTGATATAGAGCACGGTCACATAGAAACACAATACCAGAAACAACTCGAGCATGAACGGGTTTTTGCTCCTCAGAAGCCCGCGGATTCCCAACACCCATCCCACGTTGAAAAAGACGGCGACCTTGAACGTTTTCCGTAGCGCCTGCAAAACATGGGCGCTGTCGGGGTGCATGATCGGAAGGTTGCCATGGAAGTTGCTCCACCACGCCAGTTGGGACACCGGCGCCGGATAGAGCCAGTGGACGAATCCCCAGGGAACCAAAAACGACGCCCCGACGACCACCACGGGCACCAACCCCTTGCGCGTCCTCAAAAACTCGAGGCCGACGAGCAGGCAGGCCAGCACAGTCACCTCACGGGCCAAGGTCGTGACCAGGACCACTGCTGCCAACAGGTAGAGGCGGCGGTGGTACGCCGCCAGTACACACGCGTGCCACCCGGCGTACAAGATGATGTCGTTCAGATTGTAGATCGAATACTGCTCCGCCAGCCCCACCACCACGAGGAGCAGATAGAGCCACACGACACCCATCGCCGCCATGTCGGTCACCTGGGTTCGGGCGAAATGAAACAACGGGATCGTGGAGAGGAAGAGAAACAGGGTCTTGAGGAGCGGGTCGACCCCATGGATGCCCAGGCCCGTCAGGTCTGCTCCCCACTGAACCAGGTGGCTGCCCAGGATACGCCACTGGTAGGGAAAGGGCCGTGTCCCGGCCAGCGTCTCGGCGTGCACTCGAGCGGAGACCTCGGCGAACGCCTTCCCTGTCGTGTTACTCGTGTGGTATATGAACACATAGTTGCAGTATACCGCCAGCGCAGAGACAAAGAAGAACATGACATACATGAGCCAGTCGGGTCGGCTGTGCGGCTCGGCGTCCATGCGATGCGCGCTCCATGGGCGGGTGGAAACTTCGTCCCTCGAGGGGGAGTCGGCTCGGACGTGCTACCCGAAGGCTGGCCCCATGGCTGCCGCGGTGGGTGAGACGTCGAGGCCACTGTACAGGCAGACACGGGTGCCGTCAATGGCAACCGTCGATCAGGTGCCGGCACAGGTCGGGCTCGACCCCGGTCGTGTCGAAGGGGCGATGGTGGGGGCCTGTGGGCGGTGGCCGAGTCCGGGCCGGTGGCTCTACCGGCGTCCCCGGGCCGGCGTGCCAGGCTGGACTCGAGCCCGGAAGGAGAGAGTC
>JAJRTE010000288.1 GCA_024278455.1 Myxococcota bacterium | reverse complement strand
TTGTCCCGTGCTCGAGGCTCCCCAGTGGAGAGATCCCTGTGGTGAGGACGGTGCGGTATCCGGCGGGTGCGGGGCCCCCGTCTCCTACGTCTCGGGAAGTACCGTCGTTCTCGAGGACCTGGCATTCGATGTGTGGCCGGAGGACTTCGCGGCCGGTGCGTGGGTGTGGGGATTCGGTCCGGAGAATCAGACGTTCGCCGGACCTGCTCGTATCGCGTCCGGGCGGGCGGCGCCGGTGCACGATGAGATAGGGTCGGTCGTCGCACTGCCCGATGCCGTTCGGGCATACGAACCATTCGCCATCCAGTGGGTGCTCGAACTCCCATCTGGCACGATGGTCGGCGCCGGGGAGACACGAAGCCCGGTCTACGTCACCTTGGCGGCACCCCTGGGCGACAAGCTGGCCTCCTATTTCGCCATCGGCTCTCGAGCAGCCGGCGGGCGGGACCAGGCCGGCGACGTGATCGACGCCGTGTGGGCCGAGTTCGCCAGGCTGAGAGTCGCCAACGCCGACCGGCTGCTGATGGGGTACTACCGGGGCGTATCCTGCCCGTCCGATCTCGAGGTCTATGACGCACCGGGGCTCGTCACCCGGTTGAACGGCCAGTGCGGGGCCTGGCAGGACCTGTTCATCCAGGTGCTCCGCACACAGGGGATCGCCGGCGCGCTCCCCGTCACGGTGGAACCCATGCGAGACGCCGGGTTCCTGGTAGCGCGTTATCTTTTCGATCCCGGGCACGACGACGCCGGGTGTGACGCCTACCCCTATCTCCTGGACGACCCTTGTTCCTCCTCGAGCCCCCCGGGAGGAGAGGGCGTGCGCGACCTTCCCGGGAATGCCGGGCAGGACGAGCCCGACCCCGCCAGCCTGTTCGCCCGCCACTTTCTCGTCAAGCTCGACGGGCGGTACTACGACCCGTCCTACGGCGCCGGACCGTTCGAGGGTACGCGGCTCGAGGCCAACATGGCGTGGGAGGAAGCGTCCATCGCCGGGTATGCCGGCGAATGCGGTGCGTGGTGGGCGGCCCGAGAGGATGCCCCCGGGCTTCTCGAGACCGCGTTCGACCGATAGGCGCCACCGTCCGCGGGAAGACGCAGCGACAGACAAACGAGAGGTGCGTCGATGAGATGGAGAATCACCGTTCCATGGCAGATCCTGTGCCTCAAGGTATCTGTCGCGTTGCTCGTGGCCGGGTGCCAGGACTCGAGCGAAGCTACCGGCAGTCGTGGCGCGGAGGAGCCTGCTGAAGCTTTGCACCAGCCCGACAACGGCGCGCGACCGTGCAGCGTCGAGCACGTGAAGGCCATCCCGAGGTGGCACCAGTGGTCGCTGCTCGACCCCGGATCCCGCAAGACGCTCCAGTGCCTCGTGACACGCTCGAGCGTCCAGCAGCGCGAACGACTGGTGTGGCACGGCACGGCTCGAGAGCGTGGGTTGGGCCTGTTCCTCGCGGATCAACAGCAAGATGTGGCCGCGCTGTTCTCCTACTGTCCGCTCCTCCAGGACGAGCGCGACACGTTGCCCTATGCGCTCCCCGTCGCCTCGGTGGGCGCCACGGCAGTCCAGCGGCAAACCGTTTCCGCGTACCTGAACACGTTGTATCTCGAGTGGGTCGGGGTGGACATGGATGGCGACCGCAGTCGCTGTGAGGACTACCTCGGCCGAGTCCCGGATCCAGAACACTTGGTCCGTCCATGGGTCGTCCGGTTGCTCCGGGCAGGGGGAGACCAATACACCCTGTCCAGGTGGCAGCGCGCCGTCGCCCGTTTGCCAGAAATGGAGCAAGGCGTGATCATCCTGTTGGCCGCGGGGGACGACCTACTCGATGCGCAAACATCCTGCCGCAACTGGCTACGGCTGTCTCCGGTGGCTCGAGACGGTCTCCTGGCCGGTGCCCTGGCGGTTCTCGACGATCCGTTGGTATGGGCGCGCGGGGAACGGTTTTCGGCGCAGGTATCGAAACGCGCCCGGCAACTCGCGTCGCGCTGCACCAGGAGGAGCCGCGCCAGCTCATCCGTGCCGGTACGCCCATGACGGCGCTACACCAGTTTTCGCCACCATGGCCTGGACACTGATGATGCATAAGGGGCGAGGATCGGTGCTTCCTTCCAGCGATCCCACCACCGGGACCAGGTGCGCCTCGATGCTGCTTTCTTCAGCACGGACAGGGCGGCGACAATGTCGTCGGCAGGGCTTTGGTCACCCAGAAGGGCCTCCGGCGGCACCGCGAGCAAGGCGTCGGCGAGGGGCCGTGGGGCGGTGGCCTTGGCCAGCACTTCGGCGATACGTCTCGGGCTGCCGGATAGCAGCCGCCTCGTCTCGAGCCCGGCGACCTCCCAAATGGCCGCAATCGTCTCCCTGTCAGGGGTCAGGGCCCCAAGTGATGTTTCTCCCGAACCCGTGCGGAGCGCCTCGAGCGTTCGGTTGAAGGTATCGATGCGTTCCCAGCGGCCGGCCTCGAGTTCGTGTCGCAACCAGCGTGCGTAGGGCGTCGGGAGAAGCCGGCTCGACAGGTCGGCTGTCGCCAGGTCGAAACGCAGGGAAGCCTTGCGGGAGGCCAGGTCCGAGGCTCGCGGTACCATCACCAGGGAGAACAGATCAGGAAGGGAGCCGGCGCCGCTGCAGTAGGAAGAAAACGTCAACTCCATGCGGCGCGTGACCGGGAGGACTCGGAACAGGACGCGGACCAGGTCCATCGCAACGCTCTCCGGGCCCACCAGGATGAGCGGCAGATCTCGAGGCGTCACGACCGCGGCGGCGAGCTTGGAAAGGAGATCTCGTCTCGGCTCGAGGACGCTCAGCAGGATTTCCGGGTCCGCCGGTCCCTGGATCCACGTGGGGCGCGCCGCGCGCACCACGTGCTCGAGGCTGGTGGCCCAATCGGCAATGTCCAGCAGCACGAAAGGATGTCCCCCGCTCGAGAGGAGCGCGTCATTCTCCACGATGAGATGGTGCGCTATGTACCGGGAGGAATCCGCACCCCCCCGCGCCACATCGCCGAACTGCGTGCGGCCGACCGCAAACCGGCCAGATGGCAACCGGAAGAACGTCTTCCTGACAGGCTTCAGGTCCAGCGCCGCGTCCGCGGGACTCAGGGTCGCTTCTCCAGCGCGCTCGAGAACGGCCAGGTCGGCAGGGTCCATGGCCGGATCGGAACAGGCCAGTGTGCCATGCGAGGGAGAGCCCGCTGAGGACGTTGACAGGGACGTCGACCCGTAGAGATGTTGGTGGGCAATGATCGCCGTCATGGTGGACCCTGGAAGGACCTCGAGGGCGTTGATGTCTCCTGGTCGTGGTACCTCGAACGCCTCCTGGCGCCCGCCGCCCGTCAGACAGTTTCATTGTACTTCGGGACGGCGCCCTTGTACACAGCGATTGTCGACCTCGAGGTGTTCGTGGCGGAGGAAACGTGTCTGTTTCCACCCGGCGGACGGTCGCGTGCCGGCGGCCCGGGGCGTGTCGTACACATTGGCGAGGCGTTGCTCCCCTGCTCGGAACCGCGAGTCAGTCATGACACCGTTTTGGCGCCATAACTATCAGCATTTCCAAATTGTTCTCTTGCGCAGCTTTTGGTATTCTAAAAATGGTGGGTATGGTGTGGGCACGGCTTTCGGCTGATGTCGCAGTGGAACTCGCAGCGTGAGGCAGAGATGTGGGACTGGCTGAACAAGGTGTTCAAGAAGGACGAGGGACGTGAGGTGCAAAAACCAGACACAGGTGATGATGGACAGGAGGTGAAACGGCAGCACGTCGACCTGTCAGAGCCCCGACAACTCTCACCAGTGGATGCCCCCACCATCCTGGCACGACTGAAGACGCTTGGGGTGCTGGACTACCTGGACCCGAATCAGGAGCAAGCGCTCAAGCGGATCGTTCTCACCCACTGCCGGGAGAAGCGGGTCGAGATGTGGTGGTGGTCGGTGTGCGAGTTCGTGCGCACGCGGAAGACGCACAAGGGGGAATTGCCGTTCCAGGTGGTGGATGAGCGGTGCGAAATGGCGCGATCGTTCAAGGAGCGGCTCATCGGCTTGGAGGAACTGTTTCGAGCCGAAGGGTTGCAGTTTCGGCGCATCCGCTCGCCGGATGGTGAACCCCTTCATGACCGCGCTCCGCTGGGTACCGGGAAGTACCTGGTGAAGTACCGGATTGGGGAGCGGGAAGGCATGGTGCAGGTGCTGGTGAACGACGGGCGGATAGACGTGCCGGCGTTCATCGCGCAGCTCAACGGTATCGCCCAGGCCAACCGCTGGGGTTACCGGCTCGTCCTGTTGCCTCCCCAGGACACCGTCCACTGCATCGTGCGGTGCAACTTCGGCACCGCTGAGCGGGCAGAGCGGTCGCAGTGGGGGCGGGTCGACTATCCGGAATGAGGCCTCCGGCCCGTGTGGGGCCGGGACACCGCGCGCCTCGAGCGAGGACCGCGGAAGCACGGCCGGTGCCGGCCCATCCTACGAGCCTTTCAGCTTCAGGAACCAGGCTTGAGGCTCCAGGTAGGAGTGGCCGGTAGCCACAGGGCGTCTCGAGCCGGTTTCGGGCGTGAGCTTGCGGGTCTTGACGTCGAAGTCGTCCCCGGGGCGCAGGGCCAGTGCCCGGTCCAGGTCGCCCTGGCAGGCCAGAGCCTGGGCGTCGAGCCTGGCCTGACCGCCGGACTTGCCCGTACGGTCGACGACGAAGAACGCGCCGCAAGAGCATCGGCCCCCTTCACACCCATCTGCGCTGAACACGTGGAAGTGTGTTTCCGGAGCAGGGACCCATTCCCAGCAGAACGGGCATCCTACCCTGATCTCGGGCGGGGTAGGCTTGCGTCTCGACTTTCGCTTTTTCCTCACGATCGGCATCGTCGCTATCTCCTTGGGTTTCCTGGCTGGGTTCTCGCCTCATCTTCGCTGGAGCCGGGCGGAGGCCTCGAGGTCGGGCCTTTGCGCCGCAGCCAGGGCGCCGCAAGCCGACCCAATGGTATTCCGTGCACCAAGGCAGCCCGGATCGTCATCCAGCCTAGCTTTTTCGCCAGCAGCGGGTGCGGAACAGCATACAGGCCCACCGAGGTCGCCGAGTACAGCAGCAACGTCTCCCGCAGTGTGCGCGAAGAAGTCAGTGATGCGAACGGGATGAGCCACGTCAGGTACCAGGGCCAGAAGCGCATGGCGTAGCCCACGAGCAGCACGAGTGTCATGTAGACTGTCTCCGTCACGGCGTCGTCGAGGGTGCGAACCCTGGTCGATCGCCAAATGCAGAAGGCGGCGAACAGACCTGCCATCGTCAACCTGGGCCAGCCCGCCGGATCGAGCATGGCCGGGTGGAAGAGGTGGAGACGAAGCAGCCACTCCATCAGCACGCGGTGGATCGAATGCTGATTGAGCTGCCCGTGCGGGTTGGTCAGGTTGATTGCCACTTCGGCGGTGGGAATGAGCGTCTGCTGGAGGCCCGCGACGACTGCGAGCGTCACGGCGGCCAGGGTGGCAACGGCCAGCCACCGGCGGCGCCGGAGGGCCAGGCACCCGATGGCTGCCAGGAACAGCAGGCCGGGGAGTTTGACGAGCGCGGCGGCGAACGCAAGGAGGAGCGCCGGTGCGTATCGATCCCTTTGCAGCGCGCGAACAGCGGCAAGGATGGGCAGGATGACGAGCCCGTCGTTGTGGCCGTTGACCAGGAGTTCGAGCAGGAGCAGCGGGTTGAAAAGGTAGAGAAACAGGCCTCGTTCGGGCTCCCGGTTCATCGCCGAGAGGATGCGGTAGAGCAGGTATGCCGAGAGGCCGTGGGCCAGGAGCCAGGCACCCTTGAGAACGTACATGCCCAGCCAGGCATTCCAGCCTGCCGCCCATCCGGCGGGCATGAAGACCGGGAGCACGAGCGGGCCGTATGGCATGGGCTGCTGGAACCAGGCAAAAGGTGAGAACGTGTCTCGCACCTCCCGGTACAGGTGCGTGTAAGGGTTCAGGCCGTGGACGGCCGCAAGACGACCGAATTGCAGGTAGGCGAAGATGTCCACCGAGTTCAGCGCGACGCCCGCGGCGCTCAGCAAGGCGATTGCCGCGCCGGTCAGTGCGACCTGGCGAACGTGGAGCCGCAGCCGGTCCCAGAAGGCGTAGCACGTGGCATACAGCACGAAGAGATACGCCATCACCGCCGCCTGGCCGAGCGTGCGGAGCAGGTCGTGCTCCCGCTGAAACACCTGGCGCACCGCGGCGGGGCTCTCCTCGAACCAGGGAATGCCCGCATCGTGGATCCAGAGGAGTGCGCCGTACCCCAGCAGGTGCAGCAAGACAAACCCCCGTGGATCCGAAAGGAGCGCGAGCAAAGGACTCAGCCAGGGGGCCGGAACGCGACCCCGGCTCCCGGCACCGTTCGTTCCGACCCCGGACGTGTGACTCGAACAGGCATTCTCCACGGTGCACCCTTCCTGCGCCGGTGGGAAAGCTGGACTATATCTTGAAGTGGGGAGCGGTGGCAAGCCGCGGGTGCGTCGCAATAGCAAGCTTGACACCGCCGGTGGCGGAACGTAAGATATCTTTCCGGTGGCGCCGGTGCCAGGGCCGGTGGCAGCGCGGGGCGACGGCAGGCATCCTTTTGCAAGCAGGTGCGCGGGGTAGGCACAATGGCAAGCCATCTCAATCCCACCAGTGTGAACATCCGGAAACAGATCGCCAATCTCGTCAAGGCGAGGTATCCGTTGCTCTACATTCTCTCCGCAGAGGAAGAGCGGGTGGAAGCGGCGTTGATGGAACTGTGCCGGATCAGTGGGCTGCAGTTCCGGCGCTGGTCCATTACCGAAGGACTCCGGGATGGGCAGGGCGAGACCGTCCAGGAGGCCAAGGACCCCCTCAAGGTGCTGCAGTGGTTGTCCGACTCCACGGAACAGTGCCTGCTGGTGCTTCGTGATTTCCACATCTTCCTGAAGGATTTCAATGCCGTTCGTCGATTGAGGGATCTCCATCGCAAGCTGCCGTTCGAGCGGAAACACGCGGTGATTCTCAGCCCCACCCTGTTCGTACCGCCGGAGTTGGCCAAGGAAGTCACGTTGATAGACTACCCCCTGCCCGACGTCACAGAGATCGGGGAAATCGTGGACAAGATTGCGAAGTCCATGAAGGCCAAGCACAATCGGGAACTCCGGGTGATGGAGGATTCCGACGAACGCCAGTCGGTCGTCGAGGCCGCCCTGGGGCTGTGCCGCCACGAGATCGAAGCTGTCATGGCCAAGAGCCTCGTGGAAAGGGGCAATCTCGAGGTCGAAGTCATCCTGTCGGACAAGGAACAGTTGATACGGAAATCCGGGACCCTCGAGTACTACCATCCCAGGGAGGATTTCAGCGATATCGGCGGGCTGGACAACTTGAAGGGCTGGCTGCGGAAGCGGCGGAATGCGTTCAGCACGCGCGCTGCCGAGTTCGGAATCCCGAAGCCTCGAGGTATCCTTCTCCTGGGCGTGCCGGGGTGTGGCAAGTCGTTGACCGCCAAGGCAGTGGGCGCCTACTGGAAGATGCCCCTCCTGCGCCTCGACGTCGGCCGCGTCTTCTCCAGCTACGTCGGATCCTCCGAAGAGAACATGCGCAACGCCATCAAGATCGCCGAGTCGGTCGCGCCCTCGATCCTGTGGCTCGACGAGATGGAGAAAGGATTCTCCGGCTCCCAGTCGTCGGGCTATTCCGACGGCGGAACCACCTCCCGCGTATTCGGGAGCTTCGTGACCTGGCTGCAGGAGAAGACGGCACCGGTTTTCGTCCTCGCCACGGCGAACAACGTGTCGCAAATGCCCCCCGAACTGCTTCGGAAGGGGCGCTTCGACGAGATCTTCTTCGTCGACTTGCCCTCGCCCGAAGAGCGCGAGGTCGTGCTGGGTATCCACCTGGAAAAACGCAAGCGCGCCCCGGACCGGTTCGACCTTGCGGCGCTTTCCGACGCCATGCAGGACTTCTCGGGGTCCGAGATCGAGCAGGTGATCATCTCCGGGCTCTACGACGCCTTTGACCAGGAACAGGAACTCACCACGGAACATCTGCTCCAGGCCGCCTTCGAAACCGTGCCGCTCGCCAGGACCATGAAAGAGGAGATCGAGGCGATGCGGGAATGGGCGAGAGTTCGCGCTCGAAAGGCATCGAGCGTATCTGCCGAGAGAAAACAGGTCGAGGATCGAAAGATCGACCTGACGTGACCTGCACCTCCGTCCGGGTGCTTCGGGTCGAACCGGGCGGAGTTTCGCGTTCGTACCCGAGCGGGGATGGAGGAGCGTGATGTCCCATTTCACCCGAGTGAAAACCGTCGTGCGAAACCTGGTTTCGCTCAAGAACGCGCTCGACGAACTTGGACTGGTGTACGAAGAAGGCGTCCAACTCCTTCGTGTTCGAGGCTGGCAGGGCGCCGAGGAACTTGCCCAACTGGTCATCAAGACCGGTACCCAGTACGACATCGGCGTGAGGGCGACGGCGACCGGTGAATACGAACTGGTCGCTGACTGGTGGGCGCTCGAGGAGCAGGGGATCAAGCAGAGGGTCCTGGTTCAGCAGATCACCCAACGCTATGCCTATCACGAGGTCAAGGAGCAGGTGAAGCGGCAGGGCTACACGATCGAGAAACAGGAAATCGATGAAGACGGCTCGATTCGTCTGAAGGTGGGAGCATGGCGATAAGGCATGAACTGGAAGTGGTCATCAAGCCGGACGGCACGTTGACTTTCGGAGTCAAGGATGGCAAGGGCCCCGGTTGCCTGGACCTGACAAGGGAACTCGAGGAGAGCCTCGGTGTCGTCGTCGAGCGGGAGAAGCGACCCGAGTTCTACCTGGAAGAGGAAACCGAGCGTGAGCAGGTCAAGCTGGAAGAATGACCTGACCAGGCACCGTCGCGCGGCCGTGTGGAGGTAACCTTCTTGTCTTTTCCCTCCCCAACCCGTTCCCTGTTGACTCGAACCGGTTCGTCTCCATCCATGGCCCTTCTATCGGCGCTGGCGGCCTGGGCGATGATTGTCCTGCCGTTCGGCGCGAACGCTCAATCCTTGGCGAGCGGTCGCACACCGGGAGTCCTCATCGGGAAACACGCGCTGTCAGCGCATGCGGAACGGTCTAGTGGTGCCGGCGGCAACCCGGGAACCTGCGAAGGAGCGCGGGATCGAGCCGGTTGCACGGTCCGCGTGGCCCGGGGTCGCCCTGTTGGACGAGGCGAGTGGCCCGCCGAGCCGCCTGGGCAGGTTGCAGGCTGGCTGGGGATGGTCTTGCACACCCGTGGCGGGCTGGTGTTCGTCAAGAGGGTGGTGGAGGGGTGGCCCGCGGAGAGAGCAGGGCTGCTCGCCGGCGACCAACTCCTGTCCGTCAACGGGCGGCTGGCCCAGGCCCCCATGCTGGATGAAGCGCTGGACGCCCTGGCAGGGCCGGCCGGCGTGCCGGTTGACGTGTCGATAAAGCGAGCGGGTCGCAGAGAACCTCTGACCGTGACCCTGGTTCGAACCAGTCGTCCCGTACCGGCCGGACCTGGGCGTTCTCCAGGTCCGAATCCATCGGAGATCGATGCTCGAGTCGCGGAAGACGCGGTGGTCGCCTGGAGCCGGGGCCGGTTGGAGGCACTTGACCGCGTACTGGCCATCGCCGCGCGGAGACCGGCAGATCGGGGCCCGGTCATGCTGCTCGATTTGGCGGAGCGGTTGCTCGATGTCGGAGGAGAAGCCGCATGGCGAGCCGCGATCGAGGCCGCATCGGTGGCGGTGGATACCTTTCCGGAGTCACCGGCCAGTCTCGACGTCGTCCGTGTCTGTTTTGGGTCCGGGTCCAGGGAGAGCGCATTGATGCGGGCGCTGGCCCAGCGTGCCATCGACACCCTGGCCATGTCCAGCCAGGTTCCGGCCGCGGAACGCGCGTCGATGACGCGGGAGTGGGAGGTGATCCAGGCGCTTGGCTGGATCAGGGAAGGCAAGACCAGGAAAGGCGAAAGGGCGTTGCGTGCCGGCGCGCCGGTGGGACCGGTCGGTCTGGTGGCACTGCGCGCCAACGGGGAGATCCTGTGGCAAGTCGCGGTGAAGCCGTCCGGCAGTTGGAAGGACATCGTAGACCACGAGTTGGATGCCGGAGACTACCACGCAGTCTGGGAGCACATCAAGAATGTGTTGACGTTGGACGAGCCTGCCTGGGTCTATCCCGTCGTCGAGTTCCTGTCCGCCCGTGGAGACATCGGCGTGGAGGCCGGGGAGATACTGGCGCCGAGATGGCCAGTGAGACGATTGGCCATCGGAGAGGTCCGTGTTGAAACGGAAGCCGGCGACCGCCTCGAGCTGGCGGAGTTCTTGCGCGGATATCCGGCGTTGTTGCTCCACTGCCCGGACTATGATCGGAATTGTGAATCATGGCGGGTGGCGCTGGCCGACTCGCTCGGACGGGGCGAAGCCCATCGCCTGGTAACGGGCATCGTCACACGCGACACCGCCGCCCCTCCCTCCACCGCCGCGTGGCCCGTTCTGCGAGGCGAGCTGCCGGACGCCAGCCCAGGGTTCCAGGCAACGTTGCTGTTTCTCGACGAGGCCGGTGGTGTGGTCGGCACATGGGCGGGGTACGAGCCCGGCCTCGAGTATCAGGTGCTGTCCCGGCTGCGCCGTTTTCACGATGACCCAGAAAATGCGGGACCTTTCCTGGCACGGGGGGGGATCGGACGGAATGCCTGGACGTTGCGCTGGTCTCTCGCCGACAGGAGGGTGTCGGCCGTCGCATGGGGAGGGAGCGCCGGCAAGGAGCCGCGGATGTGGCTTCTCGAGCCGTCAGGTGAACTCACTGCATACCAGGGCGGCGAATACCGATGGTCTCTCGGCGGGCTGGAGGGACTCGATCGTCTCCAAACTGTCGAACTCGACGGCGACTCCGCCGACGAATTCCTCGCCTACCGTGCGGGCGACGGGTTGCTCGAGGCACTCGATGGCGGCCCCACTCCCTTGTGGATCGCCCCTGGGGACGACCCGATAGCACTCGTCGCCGGTCATGACCTCGACGGCGACGGCCTTGACGAGGTGCTCGTGGCCCGGGAAGGCAATGGACGACTCACCTGCTATCGTCCCGACGGATCGGTCCGGTGGCAAGCGCGGGTGCCGAACGGTATCGCCTCTTTGGATTTCGGGCGCGTCGTGTGGGCCGGAGAGCTGATCGCCGTGTCCACGACCCGTCGCGAAGTGTATATCCTGACACCGGAAGGCCGGGTCGTGTCACGACTGGACCCAGGGATCTACGCAGGCCCCATCGTGTTCGCCGATGTCGATGGGGATGCAAGCGACGAACTGGTCGTCGGGGGTCGGGATGTGCGTGGCCTGGTCGCGGCTGATCTCAACGCTGACGGCCTGAGCGAGATCGGTGTTCGGGCTGGAGAAAGGCAACTCATCCTGTACAGACCAACTGGCCGCGTTGCCACTCGTCTCACATGGGAGGCTTCAGGCTCTTACCTGCAGCTCGGCGAAATGGATGGCGACCACCAGGACGAGCTGTCCCTGTGCGCTCCGAACGGATCCCTGGTGATCCTGAACTGGCTCGATCCGTGGGCTATCGCCCGGTGATTGCGTACCCCGGCAAAAAATGCCGTTTTTGAATTGCATACGGTTGACACGGTTTGACGCCGAGTGATATAGAACATAGCAGAGGCGTATCGCACGAGCAGGAATGGCAGCGCAAGCTGGTCACAAGTTCGGTGCTCGACTCCCGTCCGGATGCCGGCGGGTAGAACGGACACCGTAGGCTGGGGGTGGCGGCTGAGAGGAGCGGCGGAATTGGGCGGAAGCGGCCTTCGGCGGTTGTCGATGCCACACCACACCGGTACCGTTCCACACTCGATGATGTCTTTTGGGCTGCGCCGCACTGTGCCGGCGCTCATGAAGCCGGAAACCGGCATCCGGCGTGACGAGAGGCAATGGGTCGAGGCAGCGGCGATGGGGGATCGCATGGATTGCCCGCTGAGCCTCACCGCCCGGTGCCCTCTTGGAGGTAAGGCGGGATCTTTTTCCGCAGCGCCATGAGACACGAGATCATCAATGACATCAACTTGACGCTGCGCACCCTGCTGGAGGAAGAACTCAAGGGCGTCTTCAAGAACGTGAGCGTCAAGCTCGCCGATCTCGAGAACTTCAAGAAGGGCGAGACGAAGACGGGGATCAACGTCTTTCCTTACGCGGTGACGATCAACGAGCCCGGCTATCGGACAAGGGAGGAGGTTCGGCACTTGGAGCAAGGCGCGAGTGGGGATGCAATGTATGTCTTCCATCCCCGCCCCGTGCCGCTAACCCTAAGCTACATGATAACACCGTTCGCGACAGACCCGCAGACCGAGTATCGCTTGTTGGGCCGGATCATCCAGGTGTTCCAGGAGAATCCAACGGTTTCCGGGGCGAGGTTGAAGGGGGAGTGGCTTCCGAAGCAGGAGAGGATTTCATTTTCGCCGGACTACGGATTCTCGGTAGATCGCCAGATGGAGATGTTTCGAGCCTACGAGATTCCGTTCAAGATGTCTGTGGGGTATCTCGCGAGAACGTATCTCGATTCGGACAAGATCATCAGGCAAAGCAGGGTGGCTCGAGGTATCAGGCACGACGAGGGGCCCGGGCAAGAGACCTGACTCGAGCGTTCAACTGGTCGGAGTGGTTCTTAGTGCTTCGATGGCATACGAAGGAGGAGGCGCATGGCCCGCCGGCCCCGCGGGCGAAACGTGGAGACGAGTGGATCGGAATGCGCGACCGGCTGCCAGGAACGGCGGTCGGTCGTGGCGAATCCGAACTGCTTGCACTGGCGAGCGGTATCGGATTGGTGTATCTGGCGCAAGGCCGGGAGGCCTGGCAGTGTCAGATGAGGTTCGGACGGTCCGGACCGGGCGGTGCAGAGAAGTTGGCTGAACAGCAAGTGGTCTCATAGTCGAAAACCAGATTCCTTGCAGGGCGTTGCGGCTCACGAGGGTGGAGGTAGGAGCAGATGCCAGACTACAAATCTCCGGGCGTGTACATTGAAGAGGTGTCGAGCGGTAACAAGCCGATCGAGTCTGCGAGCACGAGTGTCGCGGGCTTCATCGGGGAGTCCGCGGTGGGTCCGTTGAACGAGGCGGTACCTATCGCCAACTGGGCGCAGTATACCAAGTACTTTGGCGGCTTCAAAGAAAGCCCCTATCTCGCCCAGGCACTGTATCAGTGGTTTGCAAACGGCGGAGGATTGTGTTTCGTCTCCTGCTGCGGTCGCCCTGACGAGTCCGAAGCTGCGGCCACTGCGAAGAAGGATGACAAGAAGGCGAAGGCAGCGGCCAAGCCTGTCTCGAAGGCGGGGATGTACATTGGCGAGGACAAGGGGCCTGGCAGCCGCAGTGGATTCCATGTCTTCAACCCTGTCAGCGAAATCTCGCTCATCGTGGCCCCCGGACAGTACGACCCGGCCGTTCATGACGCCATGCTGTCCCACTGCGAGAACAACCAGGACCGCTTTGCCATCATGGATTGTCCGCCGGACCTGGACGTGGCGTTGAACGAGATGTACAAGCCGCGTGACAGCTCCTACGGCGCCTACTACTTCCCCTGGCTCCAGGTGTTCGACCCTGTCCTGAAGGACAACAAATTCATCCCCCCGTCCGGGCCCGTTGCCGGTGTGTACGCTCGAACGGACGGCGATCGTGGCGTGCACAAGGCGCCTGCCAATGAACTGGTTCGTGGTGCCTTGGGGCTCAAGTACTACCTCACCGGAACCGAGCAGGCGTTGCTCAACCCCCGGGGTATCAACCTCATCCGGGACATGGGCGATCGTGGCATCCGTATCTGGGGTGCACGCACGATATCCAGTGACCCCGAGTGGCGCTACATCAATGTGCGCCGCCTGTTCCTCATGGTCGAGCAGTCCATCAAGTCCGGTACCCAGTGGGCCGTGTTCGAACCCAACGACCAGAATCTGTGGAAGAAGCTGGTCAGGAATGTGCGCGCGTTTCTCATGACCGTCTGGCGCAGTGGTGCCCTGTTCGGGAAGACGCCGGAGGAGGCTTTCTACGTCAAGTGCGACGAGGAGACCAATCCCCCGGAACTCATCGACATGGGGCAGGTGAATATCGAGATCGGTATCGCGCCGGTGAAACCGGCTGAATTCGTCATCTTCAAGATCGGTCAGATTGCGGGTGGCGGCTAGTCGTTCGAGTGTCCGGTGCAGCCCTCGAGGGCTGCCCGGACGCTGTTTTCTCGGCTTGGAGTCGGGGTTCAGGTGGATCCCGAAGTTGGCGAGGTGCGGATGTGGCGTGGGTGAGGGTCCGCGATTTTGGGTCACGCAACTGTAGGAGGATGAGAACGTGGCATTTGAACGTGATTTCCACCAAAAGGCGCTGTTCGACGTGGAGGTCGAAGGACTCTCCGTGGCCAAGTTCACCAAGGTGAAGCTGCCTGACGCGGAAGCCGAAGTGGTCGAGTACTGGGATGGGAAGACGAAGCATCCCCACAAGCGGCCGGGAAACATGAAGTACGGAGACATCGTGTTGACCCATGGCTATGCTTCTGACACCACGCTCGAGGACTGGTGGCACAACATCCAGAAGGGTGTCCAGGACCGCAAGTCCGTTTCGATCGTGATGTACGACGAAGAAGGCACCGAAATCAAGCGCTGGAACTGCTACGAGTGCTGGCCGAAGAAGTGGTCGGGTGGAGAGCTGGATGGCAAGGCCAACGAGGTCATGAACGAGGAACTCACGCTCTGCACCGAGTATTTCGAGCATGGCTAGCGGCCTCGAGTCTCCTGTCGAGCGGTAGTTCACGGGGGATGGATGGGGCGTGGTGTATCCTTCTGGTCGAGGCGGAGCAACCCGGCTGCTTCCCGGCGGCCGGGTTGTGATTTCCGCCAGGCTTTCGGCGCCGGTCGTCGTGACGGGCGGCTGCGCCATGAGAACCGGTCTTGTGGGGTGGCTTCATGGCATTCAAGACTGAATATGAATTCGTGCTTCCTCTCGGTTACGTGGACAAGGAAGGCAACGTCCACCGCAAGGGCACGATGCGATTGGCGACCGCCAAGGATGAAATCGTTCCTCTTCAGGATCCCAAGGTCCAGAAGAACAGGAGTTATCTGATCGTCATTCTCCTCGCTCGAGTCATTACGCGGCTCGAGGGAGTCGGCATGATCACCACGGGTGTCGTGGAGGATCTGTTTGCCGAGGACCTGCGGTATCTCCAGAATTTCTATCAGCAGATCAACCGGACAGGTTCCCCGAACGTGGAGATCTCGTGTCCCCACTGCAAGGGCAAGTTCCAGGTCGATCTGGGGGGTGTTGCCGAGGGGGAATAATCAGCTACCCCTTGGAGAGCATCTACAAGGAGGTAGCTTACATCGCGTACCATTTTCACTGGGAACTGGACACCATCCTCGAGATGGAACACAGGGAGCGAGCGATTTTCATACAGGAGATCGCCGCAATCAACGAGCGGATCAACGCCGAGAGCGGGAGAGACTGACAGAAGCGGCCGGAGTTCGGCTCGTTCCTCCGGGGCGAACCCCCCTTGCCCTTGTGCTGTTGCCGACGCTGGCTGATGCTTGACTTGTGCAGGTCGGCGGATTCCTCGACCCGGACACGCCCCGCCTGTTCCACCGCTGTCGCGGCAGAGAGCAGAGGGCGCCCGTCGCGGGCGGGGTGGTTGGAGGTGATATCGTGGCAGCGGAGTCCCAGGATCCCCATGTCAATTTCCACTACAGAGTCGAACTCGACGGCTTGCCCGCCGCCGAATTCCAGGAGTGCTCCGGCCTCAAGGACACGACGGAGGTTGTCGAGTTGCACGAAGGGGGAGAGAACGCCTTCGTACACAAGTTCATCGGCAATACTAAGCACGCAAACATCGTTCTCAAGCATGGCATGGTCAAGCATTCCAAGGCGCTGTGGGAGTGGCGGCAATCGGTCACCGAGTACTTGCGCCCCCGGAAGATCGATGGCGCGATTGTGCTGATGTCCGACACCCAGAAGGAAGTATGCAGGTGGACGTTCAAGAACGCGTGGCCCTGTCGTTGGGAGGGCCCTGAACTCAAGGGTGGAGGAAATGCCCTTGCCATCGAGACCTTGGAGATAGCCCACGAGGGTTACAGCGTCAAGTTCTCGTAGTTCGCGAGTCGTGCTGGACGTGGTCGATGAGAGTCTGCCGGCGGCGTGTCCAGGGGAGGAGGTGGTTCAAGGCGCGTGGCCGACCGAAAGGTTTTGACAATGCCATTCCACTACTACTAGTGGCTTTGCTGCGTTGCCGGTGACAGTCTGGGAACTCCAGCGGCCAAACCGTGGTGCCAGGGTTTCCCGGCCCGGACCGGGGCAGGGGAGATAACGTTGAGTACCGAACGAATTTTCGATCGTGACGTTGAAGGCATGCAACTGGCAACAGACGGCTGGTTGGCGCTGCTCGGCACAACCCCGGAGATGGGGGACGGACAACTTGGCAACGCGCCGGGACGATGGGTCGAGGAGTTCTGTCGGAATCTCGAGGCCACCACTTTCGGAGAAGAATGGTCCCCGGACTTGCTTGGCGCGGAAATCGAGCAAAGTACCCTGTCCTTCATCCTTTCTTTGTGGCCGCTTTCCGTGAACATGGCTGGCGACCTGTTTCCCAGGTTCGCCGCTACCTCCCCTTTCGGCGTGCTGTTCGGCACCGATGCGTGGCCTCTGCTGGTCAGCCGGAAGAGCATCCTGAAACGGCTCGAAACGCTCCGGGGCGCCAGGACACGCCGCAGCATCGCCAGGCAGCGGCCTGTGCCCGCCAAACACACCTCTCCTGTGCCCGTCGTGGCGCTTCCTGAACCCCGAAGCACTCTGCTCGACCCGACGCGCAAGATCGCAGCGCCAACAGCTTATCCAAGACACGCTGGCCGCACCGAGCTGGATGGTGGCTGGCGTGACCAGGAACCTGGCCTCGAGACCGGCGTGGCGGATGTCGATGCGCCCCTGGCGCCGCTCGAATGGCCGGAGGAAAGCGCAATCGACACCCCACTGCTGGCCCTTGACCTGTGGTCGCGGTTCGACCACCAGCCAGCGGCTGCGCGGACGCCGTTCACGCGAGCGAGCCACCAGCCTTTCCCGAGGGTTCTCAGAACACGCTCGACGCGACCTTCCCGCCCAACGTACCGTGTGCACCACCGGCAGGTACCGGCAGCAGGGCGATCCGGGCGTCTGGAGACGCCGCAACGGTTCCCATCCTCTCGTCTTCACGGGGCTGGGAGTGGCAGCGCCATCGACACCGGGTCAGAAGTGTCAGAAGATATCGTGGCGACGCCGGTGGTCCCGGTCGGCAGCGACCTCTCACCTGCCGAAGCGGAAGAGAGAGCCCACGACCTGGCAGGTGAGACCCGCGTGGTCGTTGGAGGCCAGGTGGGCCCAGCGCCGGCGGATGGCATGTCATTCCTCGGCAAGACACGCGGCGAAAGGGGCATCGAGCCGGCCTGGCTCGGTGAAATCGGAGCGGACGAGCGCATCGTGGACGCCGATCTCACCGCGGACGTGGGCCGAGTTCAGCGTTTCGTTCCCGTGGCCCGGCAGGCACTGTCGGGGATCGCCCGCGAGTTCTCGCCAGAGAGTCGTATCGGCGAGGCGCCGCCACATGGCGAAGCGCAGATGATCGCGCCGCTACTGGTCAGAAGGCTCGGGCAGCTTGCCGGCCACGATGATGTCTTCGCGACCCCCTCCGGACGGGTGGCCGCCGACCGTGCCGGAGACCGGGGGGCGGAAACGGCCGAAACGTCGCCGGTAGTGGTTGCCGCTGCTGGCGTCGCTGCTAACAGCCGGCTTCCGGCGGGCGGGCTCGATGGCGCATTCCCCCGTTCGCTCGTCCAGGAAGCGCTCACGTCGGACGAACGTGTCGCGTCCAACGAAAGGGGAGACGTCGTACCGCCGGCGGAGACACATCCTGACCCCGTCGATCTCCCGGCCGCGGTATCGCGCGGCGTGGGCGAAGAGCCGGTCATCGCAATGCCCTTGCTGCCCATGTCTGTCGAAGAGATGCTGCATGGTGCTCCTCGAGGTGGACGTGAGCAAGGCGGACGTGAGCAAGAGGAGGTGCCTCGAGGTGGTCCAGCGATGGCAGGCGGAGGGCCCAGGGCAGGCACGTCGAGACCGCGTGGCGTCGAGGCACCATTCGCCGCGCGCCATCAGCACCGGCAGATGCGGGCTGGAGAAGAGTGGGCGCACGAGTTTCGTCCCGGTGGCTCGAGCGTGTCACTATTGGAAACGGCGGGCCGCTCCACCCGTGTGCTCGTTTCAGGTTTGGACAGGCTGGTCGACGGCGAAAGCCAAGGGCGTTTCGCAGGCGCCGTCGAGTGGCCATCTATCGTCGAGACGGCCGTGCAGGGGCCGGCCTCCGGCGCCTTGACAGCAGCGCGGGTGGCGTTCGACGAATCCACCATCCCCGCCGGTGATGGAGCGCGTGTGTCCCACCGGCTTCGAGCAGACCACGAGGTCGTTTCCTGGTACCCGCTCTCCGACCTGGTTGTGACATCTGGACGCCGGGCGATGTTGGAAGATGCCACGGGGCCGGCACCGATCGAGAGGACGGCGCGTTCGGGGGACGAAAGAGCGCTCCGCGCAGGCGATGGCAGGCCCATTTCCATCGAGGAGCGGCCACTGCCGGCGCTGGAGCCCGAGGTTGTCGTCCCCTCACCGGCCGGGCCAATGGCGCTGTTCGAGGCGGGAACCTCCTCTGGAGTCGTGTCTGTACCCGAATTGGCCCCCTCGAGAGAGCCTGCGGATAGTGTTATCTTCGCAGAACCGGGTGGCGGCGCGGCGGAGAGCGATGAGCAGCCCGTTGTCACTGGAGCGGCACCTCGAGGGGCAGCGCGCCGCCCGGCAGTCGTCGGCCCGATGGCGCCGAGCGCCAGGCCCGCTGTCGCGACCACGGTTTCGCGTGTGTCGGAATGGACGGCGAGGCTGCTGGAACCTCGAGGAGTTGCCCCAGAGCACGTGAGAGAACAGGCCCTCGACGAGGTCCTGGGCCCGGCGTCCTTCGGGATTGACGAGTCCCGTCTGCTTGACGTGTCTGCGATGACAGCGACTGGTGTCACAGGAGCAGCGGAGCCGGTCTTGCGCGCGCCACGAACGGGCCGGCAGGGTGACACCATGGAGCCGGTGCTCGCAGGGGGGGACGACGCACACCGGATCGGTCGCCGTCCACTGGGGGAGGGCGCGCCGGCGAGGCGAGCCGGTGCCCTTGGCTTCGGGCATGCGGTCGGTGCGTACCACCAGGGGGCACCAGGCAGCCACGCCGGCGACGCGCAGGCCGCACCGACCACGCGCATTGGGGTGGCTCGCGCCTCTGTTCTGCACGGCGTGGAAGAGCAGTGGGACCTTCCGGGAGTGTGGGAGGACGTCGATCGTTCGGGAGAGAGCGCGCTCGGGGTGTCGCGGCCCTTCCGCGGTGTGCCGGATCTGCTCTCGCCGGCAGGCGAGGACCTGGGTGACGGGGGAGAGAGCCCTGTCATCCTGGCAACCGGTGCGGTTTCCGCGGAAGCGCTACCCATCGTTCGCGGATCGTCAGGCAGGACGGGCGTTGATGGCGCGTGGCGACCCGAACCGCGTGGCGAGGCCCGGACGCCGGTGGGCGAGGCGGAGATCCCCGAGATGCCAGTTCTCCCGGGGAGCCTGTTTTCTGGCGTGGAGCCTGTCTGGCTGGCGGGAGAGAACGGTTTCTTGGCGACACCCATCAGTTTGGGCGGCCGTGTGGCGGCGCCATACTCTCCCCTGCGAACACCAATCCAGGACATCGGCTCGCTCGAGGACAGCCCGTTGCCTGGCGGATTGGACACGCAGCCGGTGCATGTCGGCACCCGAATGTCGGACTTGCCGGGAGCGAGGGAGGCGGGTGTTCCTGAACCGGTCGTATCGATTGCGCCCTACTTGGAACGCGGTGGAGCGATGGCGGCGTTGGGGCTGTTTGCTCCCGTGATGCTTCAGGGACCTGCCGCACCGGCTTCCGGGGAACCCGGGATGCGTCGGACGCAGGCTGGACGCAGGCATGGCGATGACGGTTGGTGGAAACGGCGCGTCCTCGCAGCGGCCGGAGAAGAGCGGGTTGTGGGCCGGCCAGACCGTTTCGTCGAAGGTCCCGACGGCCGGGTTCCAGTCGTGCGACTGGCGGATGGCGCGATCGTGCGACTGGCGGATGGCGCGATCGTGCACGCGGAAGCCCGCGAGGCAGGGGGGGGCTCTGCCCTTTCGGCGGAGTCGGCACCTGTCCTCGGTGTGGACCACGAGAAGCCGGTAGTGCGAGCAGGTATCGGCTCTGCCCTTTCGGGTGAACGTGCCGTGTTCCGTGGCTGGCGGGACCCGGCCTCGGTTGCCGTGTCGTCGCCCGGCTTGCTGGATGAAGTCCTTTCTGTGGATCTCGGCGGGGCGGGGGCACCCGTGTCTTTCGGCACGACATCTTCCGCCGTTGAAGCCCCTCTTGTCCCGGTGCTCTCTGCCTGGTCGAAGTGGTCTCCGGTGGAGGCTGCTTCTTCGAGAGGCGTCATGGTACCCAACGATTCCGAAGGTGCACCTCGCGCCGAGACGGGTGCGTTGGAGGAGGATAGCCACACCATGCTCCTGACGATGGGTCGTGGCACCGCGCGAGAGTGGGATGTCGGCGCGCCTGGCGCGGAGCGAACGGGACAAGGACCCATTGGAGAGCGTGTGCGGCCGGGCGAGGGCGTTTCTCGCAGGTTGGGATGGCCGGGCAGCCGGTCTCCATGGGGACTCGAGGATTCGGCGCTCCTTGTCGGACTTTCCGGCCAGCGCGCTCGAGTGTCTGATTGGGTCGAGGATCGTCTTGCCATTTCGATGGAACGACTGGCGCGAGGCTTCTCGCTCAAGGGCGGAGCGGAAGAACAAGTGCCGCCAGTCTTGAAGGAGAGTCCGGCTGGAGCCTGGGAGCCTACCGTGGTCTATTCGTCGGATCCGCTCGCAACGCCGCAGGCGGGAAGCTCTTTCCCGGGCTCAGCGATCGAGCAGCGTATCGATCTGGGGATGGTTGCAGCGCCTCGACCACCACCGGTGGATGTGCAGGCGGCGGATGTGGCCGTTGCCTCGAGGCGCGTGGCGCGGCGTCGGCGTGGGGCGTCTCCCGCGTCTGAGCCGGCCGGGCCATCCACGTGGGCGTCCATCGCGCAAACGGTCAACGCGCTTGCCGATTCGCTCAAGCAGAAAGCCGGAATCGACGTGCAGGGGTTGTCCCAGGGGCAGGAAGGGGGGCCATTGCCGCTGTCCCTTCTTGCCGCCGGCCCTGTCCGGAAGGACGCAGCGGGCGTGGCGGAGGGCGTCTACATGCAGCCCGAGCGGCCTGAGCCGGAAGAGCGCGGGGTCGAGACGCCGGTCCAGCGTGAGGCGCCGGAGGACGTGGACGTGTGGGGCATGGAGCAGGTCGTGGCGGAACTGCGCTGGCGCATGCGCCTCCAGGAGCGGTGGGACAGTGAGTTGGAATAGTCGTTGGGCATGGTGCTACCTGGTCGGGCTCAGTGAGCCGGCGGCCTCGGGCAGATCGTGGGCGAGCGTGGCGGCAGGGAAATGGCGAAGGATTTACTGAAACATCTCGAGGAGTTGGAAGCGTTCGGCGCCCGTTTCGACGGTAAGGCGGGAGTGCGGGCACCGGACCACGATTGGAGCGTCTTGCCGGAAGAGCGCTCGCCGGATGCCCGGCCGGCACTCGGATTCCTCGAGAGGCTGGGAGCGATGCCCGAGGTCGTGTACCCTCGCGGCGCCTTGTCCGTGGAAGAGTGGGCCATGGGAGCAAGACCTCCGTGGCGGTTCCACACGATAGATGGCGGGCGCCTCGAGGAAGCGCTGTGCAAGTTGCCTTCCGTGGAGGTCTTGGTCGAGTTGCTGCGGGAGGGCGTCGGTTGTGGCGCACTCACGGTCATGGGCGACCGTGTGCTTGTCAATCTACCAGGAGCCGAAGGCGAACCTGTGCAACCCGCATTCGAGATCACGGATGTGGTCAAGCGCGCCAGTGCAGCACTCAAGGCTCGAGAAGCGTCGGTAGTGCTGCAGCAGTTCGCAAGCGTGGGGAGCGGAGATCGAGGGAGCCGTGGGGCCGGCGGGCCACCGTTCCCCGGGCTGGTGCGTGTACGCCAGCAGCCCAACCGTGCCAGGCCCGTGTTGCGCGAGGGGCCTGACGATGAGGTCGAGGGCGTTCGAAGGCGGATGCGGGAATTCGTGAAACGGCATCCGGTCGTGGCGGACCTGGACGATGTGGGTGAGGACACGGTGTTCCTCGTCAAGGGCGGCCCGGTGCGGCTCGCGGACGGCACCTACCTCCCCCTGGAGATCGTCGAAGAGGAAGCCCGGCGCTCTTTGCTCGATCAAATGAAGAGGCGGGGACGGTCGCCGCGGACCTCTGTCTACGCTCGGGCCGAGGAATTGGAGCCTGTGCCGATACCGGAGGAGCTTCTTGCTGTGGAGGAGATAGAGGAGGGGATCGAGGGGAGTGACTTGCCTTCTCCTGCGCGTATCGAATTGGCGTATCGGTTGATGAAGGGGATTCAGCTCGATCCCGAGGCGGGTGAATCCCTCGATGTGTCGACGCGTTCCAGGTTCGAGCGGGTGCTAGGGCATGGGTTCTCGAATGTGAAGCTGCACACCGGACCTGCGGCCAGGTGGATTGCAGAGAGCCTCTCGGCCAGGGCGGTAACCGCCGGGGAGCACGTCTTCATTCCTCGCGAACGGTTGCAAGAAGGGGCTCGAGGGCAGCAGACTCTCGCCCACGAACTGGTTCACGTCAAGCAGCAAGCGCAACAAGCTGAGGCTCGGCCCCGGGCCGAACTCGAATCGGAGGCGCGAGCCGCCGAAGTCGCGCTCGGTAGCTTGCCCGAGATGAAGTTGGCGACAACCATGGTGCCTGCCGTGCCGCGCCCCGGTCAGCCTGAGCAGCAGGGGGTTTTCATGGCAGAGGCGGACGCCGGACCTCGGCCCGCGGCATCCGGGCAGAGTCGCCGGCACATCGATCTGCGTTCCGAGGAGATCCTGGAGAAGTTGGAGGAGCAGATACGCGAGAGCGAGGAACGGGAGAAGGAGGAGGCGCGTGATCGCGTGTTCTGACCGTGGACTGGCGTTTGCATTTGCGATGTCGGTGACACTGATCGCAGGGTGGCCTGGCGAGGGGCGCGCTCAGGACGGGGGCGCGCAGGACAGCACCGCACAGGCTTCCGACCAGGAAAAGGGAGAGGAGAAGCCGGCGAAAAAGAAGTCGAACGTCCCGACCCGCAAGGTGCTGGACCACAAGAAGCAATTCGTTCTGTATCCGCGTTTCGGCTATCTCAAGGTGCTTGGTGGAGGGGAAGAAGTCGGCGCGGTGGACCACGCCAGCGTGGGGTTCGATGTCCAGGTCGGGGTGAAGCGGAAGTTCTACGTATCCGCCGAGGCGCAACTTCTCTATATCTCGAGTGGGGAGTATGGGATAGCGTACAGCAAGCGTCATGACACCATCGAGAGGTATGGGGAGCAGAACTTCACCGCATTGTACGGTATCGGTGCCGGGGTGTTCACGAAGTTCCTGGATAGTCAGGAACTATGGACCCACGCGGGAATCAAGGTTGGGTACTTGCACCCTTTCTATCTGCCGGTGTGGTTGGCGGGTGACATCGAGAAGGAGTTCAGGCGTACCAAGGGCAGTTACTGGGTGGTCAGTGCCGCCCCGGCCGCTGGTGTGTTGATCCCGTTGAGGGAGCCGGTGGTCCAGCAGGACTACACGCCCGTCGACCCCGACGCGCCGCCAGACACGGGGGGGCCGGCGATTCGATTCATGTTGGGGGTGCAAATCAGTGTCGCATTCATCTTTGCACCACGGGGCTAGGGAGCTGAACGTGAAAGAGCAGTTGAGCAAGGTGGTTCAGGCTGGGGCTCGATGCCTGGTGTCGCACCGATGGCCTGCGAGACTCGCAGTGCTGGCCGCCGCAGGCCTTGTCCTTCGGTTCCTCGCGTGCGGTTTCGACACCGACGCCGATGGGGACGGCTTCTTCGGCGCAGAGGAGTTGAGGGGGAGCTATGTCTTCGATTGCGACGACAACGACGCCACTGTCAGGCAAGGTGTGAAGTTCTATCTCGACGCGGACGACGATGGTTTCGGCGACAACGCCAATGTGTGCTTCGTGTGCCTGACCCAGGCCGAGCAGGAAGAACTATACAGTCTTTTCGAGATCAAGGGCGCGGACTACGGCTGCCCCGAGGGAAACTACCGTTTCAACAATCTGGATTGCGACGACGACGACGATGAACAAGGCAAGGGCAAGATCTTCTACAGGGATGCGGACGAAGATGGCCTGGGAGACCCGAACGAGGAGTTGGCAGTCTACGTCTGCCCGGATGAGGCAATCCCAGAACCCCCTGAAGGATATGTACAAAACGCCAACGATTGCGATGACTCCCAGTCGTGGCTAGGGGGCCCCGAGGGAGTCCTCAACACGTTCTACCTCGATTTCGATGGCGACAGCTACGGGGACCCCAACTACTACGTCCAGGTCTGCTCTGCTGACCCACCTCCCGGGAATGCCAACTACAGCTACGTCTCAAACGCCCTGGATTGCGACGACCAGCGCGGCGAAGTGAGCCCGGACGCCCTGTTCGATTGTCCCGACGAGGGAACCGCCGTCGATGACAACTGCAATGGCGTCTATGACGAGGACGCAGGCGTCGTCTTCTACTTCGACGGGGACGAAGACGGGTACGGAACACCGGATGACTGGGTCCAGGAGTGTCCACCGCCGGAGAAATATGTCCGGGAGGGTGGGGATTGCGATGATGACGACGATACCGTCTATCCCGGCACGGAAGGGTGCCTCGAGGCCACGCCTACGCCCGAATCGGGCAAAGTGGGCACCAGCGGGGAATGGTAGACTCTATGGCGGACACGACCTATACAATCCCGGGCGTATACCTGGAGACACCCCGGAGCAGGGACACGAGAGTGCGAGGTGTGCCCCTCGGTGTCGCCGGGTTCATCGGCTACGCTTCGGCCAGGAAGGGCAGTGATGTCGACCCCGCGCCTGGCAAGACACCGTGGCCGGTGCTGATCCAGTCGCTCGAGGATTTCGAGGCACGGATCGACACACCCTCCTGGGGAAATCTCGAGGCATCGATCCGGGGATTCTTCGAGAACGGCGGCACCCGTTGTTTCGTCGTCGGGATACCGGATGACGTACCCCACAATCCCACCACGGTTCTGGGCGGAGGCGGCCCGGGAGAGCGGTTGGGCCTGACTGCGTTGGATGTCGTGGAAGAGGCGGAAATCATCGCCGCGCCAGACCTGTTCGTCGTCCCAGACTCAGTGGCCAGGCCTGACATAGGGGAGTTGATCGCCACGACGCACACAATCCTGGATTTCTGTTCCGGTGGCGCACATGGGGACCTCAGTCACGGCAAGTACTTCGCGTTGTTGGACTCGCCCCCCGGGTTCCGCCAGGATGACCTGATCGAATACGCCAGGTATCTGAAAAAACATCCTGCCGCAGCATTTGGAGCCCTGTACTATCCGTGGGTTGACGTGCCCCTACCGGACGGGCGGCTCAAGCGGATGCCGCCGAGCGGGCAGATAGCGGGGATCCTCGCAAAGCTCACTCAGCCTCCCCCGGGAATGCCACCAGGAACCGTTACCGCCGACTCAGGTCCTCACCTCAGCGCTGGCAACCGCGTTTTGGCAGACGCCATTGGCAGTGAAGTGGACCTCAGGAGGGTCGCTTGTCGTGACCTGCTCGAGGCAAACATCAACACCATCGTGCCATGGTCAGGCCGCGGGATGGTGGTCTGGGGTACGCGCACGCTGAGTGAGGACGAAGAGACCAACCAGATCTCCGTTCGCCGGGTCCTGTCGTTCGTGGAGCGTTCCGTCTACGTGGGCACGCAGTGGGCCGTGTTCGAACCGAATGACCCTTCTCTCTGGAAGCAGATGACAGCACGCACGGAAGTTTTCCTCGAGGAAATCTGGAAGGCCGGGTTGCTCGCCGGGGAGAGTCAGTCCGAAGCCTTTTTCGTCAAGTGTGATGAGGAAACCAATCCGCCCGGCGAACTCGAGGAGGGACATATCAATATCGTCTTGATGGTTCGTCCCGTTCGCTCTGTCGAGTTCATCGTCTTGAAAATCACGCACCAGGGCGGCCAGACAACGGAGGAATGACTCATGCCGGGAGAACTGGTCAAAGCAAAGATCATCGACGTCGACGGCGGGGAAGAAATCAGTGTCATGTTCAACCCCAAGGAGTACTCCATCGAGAAAACCGTAAACTGGAAGGACCACCCCACGCCCGGGCTCAACGCCCCACCGCAGGAGTTCACCATGGGGCAGGGGAGGACGTTGAGCGTCGAACTCTTCTTCGACACCTCCTACAACTGGTCCGATGTCCGTGTGCACACGCAAAAGATATACGAGTTGACCCTGATCAAGGAGGACACCCACAGGCCCGCACTCGTAAAGTTCGAGTGGGGGTCACTGTCGTTCCAGGGCGTCATCACAAGCCTTTCTCAGCGGTTCACCATGTTCAACAAGTCGGGGGAGCCCGTTCGCGCGGTGCTGAACCTCAAGTTCAAGGAGTGCGAAGAGGCTCGAGTCGTCAAGTCATCGCCGGATCGTTCCAAGGTGCACACCATGAAGCAGGGCGAAAGACTCGACGCCATCGCGGCGAGAGAGTACTACGACCCGAGCCACTGGAAAACTATCGCCGAAGCGAATGACCTCGAGGACCCACTGTCGGTCCCACCTGGTCAGCGGCTGAATCTGCCCCCACTGGCATGACCAGGATGAAGAGTTGTGAGGCACAACCAGTAGTCAAGGCACGGCGAGCGTCCAGAGCGAGAGACCTTTGATGATGTTGTCTGGAAAACACCTGTTGCAACACGACACCGGCGCCTCCTCGGGCGCACCGGATGAGGCGGTGCACCGTTCCGCGCGTATGCTGCAGTGGGGTGTCGAAGGGGGGACCATTCCAGCGACCGCATCACGTGCCTTGTTGGGTCCGCGTCCTCGCGACGTGGCGGATGACACTGGTCCCCATTGTGCCTGGACCCTCGTTTGGCCGCTGGAGCCGATCTGTTCGATCGAGGAATCAGGCGGTGGACCCCCCCGTCCGTGGTCTGTCATGAAGGATGATGATGGCGTTCCCGACGCGCCCGATGTACCCGTTCCTCCAGACATACCAGAGTCCCCCGATCTCCCGGGTTCGGATGGCGTTCCTGCCAGCGACGTGCCGTCTGGCTCGGAAGGGGCGGAAGTTCCCGGCAGTCCGGGCGGTCCCGGCGTCCCCGGAAGTCCAGGGGGCCCCGCGGCCCCCGGGAGTCCAGGAGGCCCCGCGGCCCCCGGGAAACCGGGCGGTCCCGGCGTCCCCGGAAGTCCAGGAGGCCCCGCGGCCCCCGGGATACCGGGCGGTCCCGGCGTCCCCGGGAGTCCAGGAGGCCCTGCTGCCCCCGGGAAACCGGGCGGTCCCGGCGTCCCCGGAAGTCCAGGAGGCCCTGCCGCCCCCGGGAAACCGGGCGGTCCCGGCGTCCCCGGAAGTCCAGGAGGCCCCGCGGCCCCCGGGAAACCGGGCGGTCCCGGCGTCCCTGGAAGTCCAGGAGGCCCTGCCGCC
>JAJRTE010000287.1 GCA_024278455.1 Myxococcota bacterium | reverse complement strand
CTGCGCGGCGAGGACGCGAGCCTCGAGAACGTGCTGGCCCAGACCGAGAAGGCCTGCCGCGACGGCACCCGCGAGAACCTCCGGGCCGCCAGGGCCGCCGGCGTCACCCCCACGGAGATGGCGTACCGGACGCATGGGGAGCGGATATTCGGGTAGCAGGCCCGCATCCCCCGGACGGGGGTGTTCAGCATCCTGACAGGGGAGGGGGCCGCCCTGCGAGGCCCGCGCCCGGTCCTGCCTTGACCGGCCCGTGCACCGTGGGCTACAACGGGCGCCACGGGAGGGCGCGATGCTCCAGCACGCGAACCACGATCCGACCACCGCAGCGGCCGCGGCACCCAAACGGTGTCCGCGGCCGTCTTGCTTGTGCGGACGGGGTTGGAACCGTTCTTCGTTGGCGGGGGGCTGGACGAGCAACCGCCGTCTCGCGCCGGCCGGCCCGCGGCCTTGTCGGCTTTGTGGCCCAGACAGGGGCAAGAAGGCGGTTCTGGGGAGAATAGTCATATAATCATGGACGTCCCGTGATCCCGTGACTATGCGTGACAACGTAAATTTCGCGTGGTGCACGTACAGGGTCCCCGTGTGGGCACCTATGGCACGAGAAAATGAGGGGTGAGATGCCGGACCATACCTATTTCGCGAACCTGATCTGGCAGATCGCGGACCTGCTGCGTGGGCCGTACCGTCCGCCGCAGTACGAGCGCGTAATGCTGCCCATGACCGTTCTCCGGCGCTTCGATTGCGTGCTCGCGGACACCAAGACCAACGTCCTGGCCGAGCACGACCGCTGGAGCCGCAAGCTCGAGGGCGAGGCGCTGGATGCCAAGCTGAACCGGGCCGCGGGGCAGCGCTTCCACAACCACTCGCCGCTCGACTTCCAGAAGCTCAAGGGCGACCCGGACAACATAGCACCCCATCTCGTCAGCTACATCCAGGGCTTCTCGGCCAACGTGCGCCACATCTTCGAGTACTTCGAGTTCGAGAGCGAGATCGAGAAGATGCGCGAGGCGAACATCCTCTATCTCGTCGTCTCGAAGTTCTGCGACGTGGACCTGCATCCGGACCGGGTGCCCAACGAGCAGATGGGGCTGATCTTCGAGAACCTGATCCGCCGCTTCAACGAGCTGGCCAACGAGACCGCGGGCGACCATTTCACCCCGCGCGAGGTCATCCGCCTGATGGTGAACATTCTGTTCATCAAGGACGACGAACTCCTCGCGACGCCCGGCACCGTGCGCAAGCTCCTGGATCCGGCCTGCGGCACCGGCGGAATGCTCGCCGAGGCCCAGAACTATCTGCGGGATCATCACCCGGAGGCCCGCCTTTACGTTTTCGGGCAGGACTACAACAAGCGCGCGTTTGCCACCGCGGCCTCGGACATGCTCATGAAGCAGGTGGACCACAACGGCGGGGGCGACAACATCCGCTTCGGCGACAGCTTCACCGACGACCGGTTCGAGGGCGAGACTTTCGACTACTTCCTCACCAATCCCCCCTTCGGCGTCGACTGGAAGAAGCAGAAGAACGAGATCCAGCGCGAGCACGAGCAGCGTGGTTTCGCCGGCCGCTTCGGCGCGGGCCTGCCGCGGGTGAACGACGGCTCCCTGCTCTTCCTCCAGCACATGATCGCCAAGTTCGAACCCGTACGGCCAGCCGAACAGAAGCACGGCTCGCGCCTCGCGATCGTCTTCTCGGGCTCGCCGCTCTTCACCGGGGGCGCAGGATCCGGCGAAAGCAACATCCGGCGCTGGATCATCGAGAACGACTGGCTCGAAGCCATCATCGCCCTGCCCGAGCAGATGTTCTACAACACCGGCATCGGCACCTACGTGTGGATCGTCACCAACCGCAAGGAGAAGCGGCGCAAGGGAAAGATCCAGCTTCTCGACGCGCGCGACTTCTGGGCGCCCGGCGGCAGCGAGGAGAGCAAGCGCAGCCTCGGCGACAAGCGCCGCCACATCACCGCGCAACAGATTGCGGAGATCGTCAAGCTTTACGGCCGTTTCGAGAACAGCGAGCATTCCAAGATCTTCGACAACGCGGACTTCGGCTACACGCGGGTCACCGTGGAGCGTCCGCTGCGCCTGGGCTACCAGATGACCACCGAGGAGAAGGCCCGCTTCCTCGACGCCTGCCCCCACCTGCTCGACGACGTCCAGGCCATCGACGAGGCTCTCGGGCGCGAACCGATGCGCGACTGGAACGCGGCCTGGGATCGCATCCAGGACCTGCTGCACGAGCGGGGCTCGAAGTGGAAGAAGACCGAACAGAAGCGCTTCCGCGACGTCTTCACGCAGACCGACCCGGAGGCCGAGCCGGTGCGCAAAGGCGGCCGGGACGACGGCTACGAGCCCGACCCCAAGCTGCGCGACTTCGAGAACGTGCCACACACCGACGACGTCGAGGCCTACTTCGAGCGCGAGGTGCGGCCGCACGTACCGGACGCCTGGATGGACCGGGCCAAGGACAAGATCGGCTACGAGATCAACTTCAACCGCCACTTCTACAAGTACACGCCGCCGCGCCCGCTGGAAGAGATCGACGCGGAGCTGAAGGAGGCGGAGGAGGAGATCCTGAGGTTGCTGCGGGAGGTGACGGAGTGAGTCATCTGGCATGGGCAAAGTCACTGCCCAGTTCGTGGGAGGTAAAGCCACTCCACGCCGTGAGCGACTATGTAGTGAGCAACGTCGACAAGATCCCGCACGACGACGAGGTTCCGGTACGTCTGTGCAACTATACTGATGTGTACAACAATGAAGTCATTACAATGGGACTCGACTTCATGAAGGCAACTGCGACCGAGGACGAGATCGCGAAGTTCGGTCTCCATGAAGATGACGTGATCATTACGAAGGACTCCGAATCGTGGGATGATATCGGTGTGCCCGCTTGGGTCGGAGAAACCGCAGAGGACCTTGTGTGTGGCTATCATCTCGCACTTCTTCGGCCAAGGAAGGAACAGCTTGCGGGAAAGTTCCTGCTCCGGTGCCTCCAGGCAATCCCGATTCGCGTTCAGTTAGAGCTCGCGGCAAACGGTGTCACACGCTTCGGCCTGCCCAAGTCTGACATTGGCGCTATCACGTTGCCCGTCCCCCCCCTCCCCGTACAACGCGCTATCGCCGACTACCTCGACCGCGAGACGGCGCGGATCGATGCGCTGGTGGCGGCGAAGGAACGGGTGCTCGCCCTGCTGGCCGAGAAGCGCCGGGCGCTCATCACCCGCGCCGTCACCCGCGGCCTCGACCCCGACGTGCCCCTGCGCGACTCGGGCATCCCGTGGCTGGGGCTGATTCCGGCGCATTGGGGGACGAGACGCACAAAGTGGATGTTTACGGAGCGGGACGAACGATCGGAGGCCGGTGAGGAGATCCTTCTCTCGCTTCGCATGGGGTGCGGCCTAGTACCCCACAACGATGTCTCGAACAAGCCGACTCGTCCAGAGGAATTGATCGGGTACAAGCGGACCGCCCCCGGGGAAATCGTGGTTAACAGGATGAGAGCCGCGATAGGATTAATTGCTGTCACGCCACAGGTCGGCGTGGTGAGCCCAGACTACGCGGTGTTCATTCCATCAACGGATGTGTCAGCACAGTACTACGTCCACTTGTTCACGACGGACCTCTTGGGCGCCGTGTTCCGCTCTGTGTCAACGGGACTAGGAACCGGATCGTCTGGCTTCTTGCGGCTGTATTCCGAGACGTTCTTGGCGCTATGGCTCCCATATCCTCCACACGACGAACAGGGCGAGATCGTTGAGTTCATCGCAAGAGAAACTGCGAAACTCGATGACCTGAGCAGGGCGACGAAACGAACCATCGCCCTCCTCAAGGAACGCCGCTCCGCCCTCATCGCCGCGGCGGTCACCGGGCAGATCGAAGTAGGGAGCGCGGCATGATCGTCACCCGCCTGAAGCTGGCCAACCTGCGTGCCATCGAAGCGGCGGAGTTCCGTTTCCAGCCGGGCATGAACCTCATCGTCGGCGTGAACGGCGTGGGCAAGACCAGCGTGCTCGATGCGCTCGGCGTCTGCCTGTCGGCGGTGGCCAAGCGGGCGAACAGGCTGCGCGGTCGGGTCGTAGCGTTTTCGATGGAGGACGTCCGTATCGGTGCCGACGCACTGAGCGTGGAATGCGCCGTACGGCTCGGCGATCAGGATTACAGCTACCTCGTCCACAAGCCGCGCGAGACGAGCGTGCCGCAGAAGGGCAAGGCCGGCATGCCGCGGGAGCAGGTGCACGACACGCCGGAGAAGGCGGACTTTCTCGGGGAGCCGCCGCCGGTGGTGTCCGGCGGCGAGCCCGGTGGCCGGCCGCTGGCCGTGCTCTTCTCGACCAACCGGGCGGTGCAGTCCGAGCGGGCGCCGGGAAAGTCCGTCGCGGCGGGCGGCGTCGCGGCCGCGTTCGCCGATGCCTTCGCGAGTCGGGAGCTTCGGCTCGGCGAGTTCGCCGCCTGGATGAAGGTTCAAGAGGCCCTCCGCAACGAGCGAGCGGCCGCCGGCCGAGTGCTGGGCGCCTGCGAGGAGGCGGTCGCACGTTTCCTGCCGGGCTACCGCAACCTGCGGCCGGAGGGCGAGAAGAAGCCGCGGCTCTGGATCGACCGGAACTCGGCGTCCATCCCCGTCCGGCAGCTCTCCGACGGCGAGCGCGGCAGCCTGGCGCTGGTGCTGGATCTCACGCGGCGGCTCGCCCAGGCGAACCCCGAGTTCGAGGACCCGGCATCGGACGCCGAGGCCGTCGTGCTGATCGACGAGATCGACTTGCATTTGCACCCCAGGTGGCAGCGGCAGATCGTCCGCAACCTGACCGAGGCTTTCCCGAAGTGCCAGTTCATCGCCACGACGCACTCGCCCCAGGTCATCGGCGAAGTCCCGCACGAACGGATCCAGATCATCGCGGAGGGCGAGGTCTACTCCCCCTCCCACTCCTTCGGCGTCGATTCGAGCCGCGTCCTCGAGGAAATCATGGAGGCGGACCCGCGCACGAAAACGGTCCAGGACCTGCTATCGGCGATCTCCCAGGCCATCGGGAAGCAGCAGTACGATCGCGGCCGGAAACTGCTCGGCCGGCTCTGCGAGCAGCTCGGCGAGGCGGACCCCGAGGTGACGCGGCTGCGCACCCTGCTCGACTTCGTGGAGGGGACGGAATGAGGGCGATCGCCAAGGGACCGGAGCCGGCAAGCCTCACCGTGCATCGCCAGACGGATCATCGCGACTATGACAACTACGCGGACAAGGATGCCCTCCGCCATGCGCTGGTCACCGAGCAGCGGGGGCTCTGCTGCTACTGCATGGGGCGAATCCAAAACGGCCCGATGACCATGAAGATCGAGCACTGGCATTGCCGTAGCCGATACCCTGACGAGGAGCTTACCTATCGGAACCTCCTCGGCGCCTGCCTGGGGGGAAACGGGCAACCCCGGCGGCTCCAGCACTGTGATACCCGGAAGGGAGACCAGGACCTTCGCTTCAACCCTGCGGATCCGGCGCACCACATCGAGACGCGGATCCGCTACGAGGTGGACGGCAGTATCCGGGCCGATGACGAGGAGTTCGACCAGCAGCTCGAAGGTGTGCTGAATCTCAACCTCCCGTTCCTCAAGAACAACCGAAAGGGCATTCTTGACGCCATTCTCGACTGGTGGCGAAGTGAGAAGGGCCGGTTGCGTGGCCCTGTCCCACGGGGGCGCTTCGAACGCGAGCGGGACCGGCGGGTTGACGGAGTTGGGGACCTGGACCCCTACTGCCAGGTCGCGGTGTGGTGGCTGGAGCAGCGATTGGCGAGGATGTAGCCATGAGATGCGGCGTACAAGAACCGGAGGAAGTACTGTGACTTCCCGCGCCGACGTCCGCCCCGAACTCCTTCGCTGGGCCTGCGACCGTGCGCGCCTTGACCCTGTCGATCTTGCCGCGCGGTTCCCCCAGCTTGCGGCCTGGGATCGCGGGGAACGCAAGCCCACCTTCAAGCAGCTCGAGAAGTTCGCCAAGGCAACCCGAACCCCCCTCGGATATCTCTTCTTGCCGGAGCCACCGGAGGAACGGTTGCCGATCCCGGACTTCCGCAGGGTCTCGGGCGAGGTCGCACGTCCGAGTCCCGACCTGCTGGACACGATTTATGCGATGCAGCGGCGCCAGGCATGGCTCCGAGAGGAGCTGGCTGACTGCCAGGCCGGCCCCCTGGACTTCGTGGGCGCCGCAAGCCTGACGGACGATCCCGAGGATGTCGGCCGCGAGATGCGGCGCACCGTGGGTGTCGGCGAAGGCTGGGCCGCGGCGGTCCGCACCTGGCAGGAGGCCGTCAGCCACCTGCGCCGGGCGATCGAGTCCCTCGGCGTGATGGCGGTGATCAACGGCGTCGTGGGGAACAACACCCACCGCAAGCTCGATGTCGAGGAGTTCCGGGGCTTCGCCCTGTGCGATGCCTATGCGCCGCTGATCTTCGTGAACGGCGCCGACGCGAAGTCGGCGCAGATGTTCACCCTCGCCCACGAGCTGGCGCACATCTGGCTTGGACCGGACGGTGAGGGATTGTCCGGGTTCGACTTTCTCTCCCCCGGCGGCGGCAAAGTGGAAGCGTTCTGCGATCGGGCCGCGGCCGAGTTTCTGGTTCCGGAGCGAGAGCTTAGAGCACACTGGGGAGAAGTGAGGCACGAACCCCAACCGTTCGAAGCCCTCGCCCGCCTGTTCAAGGTCAGCCCGATCGTCGCCGCACGGCGGGCCATGGATTTGCGCCTGGTGGATCGCGAGACGTTTTTCACGTTCTACCGCGAGTATGTCGCCCAAGAACGCAGGTCGAGGAAGGGGGCAGGCGGGGGTAATTTCTACAACAACCAGAACACCCGTGTGGGCGAGTTGTTTGCCTCGCATGTCATCTTTGCCGCGATGGAGGGACGGATCGGTTTCAAAGAGGCGTACGACCTGACGGGTTTGCGAGGGGGCGCCTTCCAGGAATACGCACGGCGCCTGGGGGTGGATTTCCCGTGACGGCTGCCGGGCGTTACATCATCGACTCGGATGTCCTCATAACGGCAAAGAACCTCTACTACGCTTTCGATATCTGCCCGGGATTCTGGGAGAGCCTGATTCATCATCATCGCGAGGGCCGGTTGTTCAGCATCGACAGGGTCCGCAGCGAGTTGCTCGCCGGCCGCAAGACGGAGGATCTCGTTCGTTGGGTCGGGAACGATCTGCCGGGGGCCTTTTTTCTCGAGGTCGACACCGATGCGGTGACGGGCGCGTATACCGAGGTCATGCTGTGGGTTCAGCGGCACCCGGACTACTTCGACTTCGCGAAGGCCAAGTTTGCGACCGGCGCGGACGGCTGGCTCGTGGCCTATGCACGGGTCCACGACGGCATTGTCGTGACCAACGAACAGCCCGCCCCCCAATCCAGAAGAGAGATCAAACTGCCGGATGTCTGTGACCAGTTCGGGGTGAAGCGCGAGAACACGTTCTCGATGCTCAGGGCGCTGGGGGTTCGTTTCCATTGGACGGGAGGGAGCTGATGCCCGGTCGCCGTTCCGAAACCGCCTTCGAGACGGTCATCGAAGCGCACCTGCTGGCGAACGGGTACGTGTCCGTGCCCGGAGAGAGCTTCGACCGCGAGCGCGCGATCTTCCCCGAGACCGTCCTCGCCTTCATCCGGGAGACCCAGCCGAAGGAGTGGTCGAAGCTCGAAGCCCTCCACGGCCAGCGGACCGGAGAGCAGGTGCTGACCGACCTGTGCAAGTGGATGGACATGCACGGCTCGCTCGCGACGCTGCGCCACGGCTTCAAGTGCTACGGACGGACCCTGCGCGTTGCCTTCTTCAAGGCGGCCCACGAACTCAACCCGGAACTCGAGGCGCGCTACGCGGCCAACCACCTGGGCATCACCCGGCAGCTCCACTTCTCGCCGCGTTCCGAGAAGTCGCTCGACGTCACGCTCAGCCTGAACGGGATCCCCGTGGTCACGGTCGAACTCAAGAACCCCTTCACCGGGCAGATGGTGGAGGACGCCATGCGCCAGTACCGCCGCGACCGCGATCCCCGCGAGCCGATCTTCGAGTTCAAACGCCGCACATTGGTGCATTTTGCCGTCGACACCGAGTGCGTGCGCATGACCACGCGGCTGGCGGGGAGCGCGACCCATTTCCTTCCTTTCGACAAGGGCTGCGACGGTGGCGCGGGCAACCCCCCAGACCCGGCCGGCCGCAGCTACCGCACGGCCTACCTGTGGGAAGAGGTGCTCGACCGCGACAGTCTGCTCGACCTGCTCGCGCGGTTCATTCACCTGCAGATCGACGAGCGACGCGACGACCTCGGCCGGAAGGTAAAGGCCGAGACGGTGATCTTTCCCCGCTACCACCAGCTCGGTGCGGTGCGCCGGCTGGTGCGGGCCGCCCGCGAAGAAGGCGTCGGTCACAACTACCTGGTAGAGCACTCGGCTGGCAGCGGCAAGAGCAACACGATCGGTTGGCTGGCGCACCGACTGGCCTCGCTGCACGACGACGGGAACGAGCGGGTGTTCGACAGCGTGATCGTCGTGACCGATCGCGTGGTGCTCGACCAGCAACTTCAGGACACGATCTACCAGTTCGAGCACAAGCGGGGCGTGGTGCAGAAGATCGAGGAGAGTTCGAGGCAGCTCGCCGAAGCCCTGGAGAACGCGGTCCCGATCATCATCACCACGCTGCAGAAGTTCCCGTTTGTGTCGCGACAGCTCCTCAAGATGGCAGAGGCCCGGGGAGAGGCGGGCAAAGACACCCTTCCGACGCGTCGGTGCGCGGTGATCGTGGACGAAGCGCACAGCTCGCAGGGCGGCGAGACAGCGACGGATCTCAAAGAGGTTCTCGGGGGCGAAAGGCTGCGCGAGGAAGCCCGCAAGCGGGCTGCGGAGGAAGGGCGCGAAGACCTGGAAGAGCTGTTCCGGAGCATGGCGAAGCGTGGCCGGCAGGCGAACCTGAGCTTCTTTGCCTTTACGGCGACGCCAAAGCACAAGACGCTCGCCGTCTTCGGCCGGGACGGCGAACCGGTCCACCGCTACACCATGCGCCAAGCGATCGAGGAGGGGTTCATCCTCGACGTGCTCAAGCACTACACCACCTACGCGACCTACTACAAGCTGCTCAAGGCCTGCGAGGACGACCCGAACGTTGAACGGAAAAAGGCGGCCCGGGCCTTGGCGCGCTTCTTGCGCCTGCACCCGCACAACATCGCACAGAAGACGGAGGTGATGGTCGAGCACTTCCAGGCGGTCACCCGGCACAAGATCGGCGGCCGGGCCAAGGCCATGGTCGTCACCGGATCTCGGCTGGAGGCGGTGCGCTACAAGCAGAGTTTCGACCGCTACATCAAGCAGAAGGGATACTCGATCAGGACACTGGTCGCGTTCTCGGGTACGGTGTCGGACGACAAGCTGCCGGACGTCGAGTACACCGAACAGAGCATGAACCTCGGGGTTCGCGAGAAGGAACTCCCCGAGAAGTTCGCGACCCAGGAGTACCAGGTGCTGCTCGTCGCCGAGAAGTACCAGACCGGCTTTGATCAGCCGCTCCTGCACACGCTGTACGTGGACAAGCGGCTTGCCGGCATCCAGGCGGTACAGACGCTCTCTCGCCTGAACCGTACCCACCCCCTGAAGGAGGACACCTTCGTCCTCGACTTCGTGAACGACCGCGAGGAGATCCGGGACGCGTTCAAGGCGTACTACGAGGGCGCGGAGATGGGAGAAGAGGTCGATCCCGCGCGCATGTACGCGATCAAGGCCGAGTTGGACGCGTCCGGGATCTACTTGGGCGAAGAGGTGGCACGGTTCTGCGCGGTGTACTTCAAACCGAAGCAGCGCCAGAGTGTCCACGACCACCAGGCCATGAACGCGGCGCTCGATCCCGCGGTCACGCGGTTCACGGAGCTGCAAAAGGTCGAAGAGGACGAGGCGGAGCTCTGGCGGAGCAAGGTGCAGGCCTTCCGCAATCTGTACGGGTTCCTGAGCCAGGTGATCCCGTACCAGGACTCGGATCTGGAGCGGTTGTATGTCTTTTTGCGCCATCTGGCTGCGAAGTTGCCGAAGCGACGGGGCGGCCCAACGTACCAGTTCGACGACGAGGTGCGGCTCGAGTACTACCGGCTCCAGAAGATCAGCGAGGGCTCGATTTCGCTGAGGGAAGGGAACCCCCGAGCCCTCGACGGTCCGACCGAGGTGGGTTCCGGCGTGTCCAGAGAAGAAGCCGTGCCCCTCTCACAGCTCATCGACGTCGTCAACGAGCGCTTCGGCACGGACTTCAACCAGGCCGACCAGCTCTTCTTCGACCAGATCGTCGAGGCGGCGGTGGGCGACGAAGGCCTGCGCCAGGCCGCCGCCGTGAACCCGGAAGACAAGTTCGAGCTGGTGTTCAAAAGCTTGTTGGAGCGCCTTTTCATGGAGCGTATGGACCAGAACGAGGAAATCTTCGTCCGGTACATGAACGACGTTTCCTTCCAACAGGTCGTCAGCGCGTGGATGGCTTCGGAGGCGTACCGGCGGCTGCGGGTCGCGCCAGAAGGAGGCGAGACGACAAAAGGCGAGCATCCCTTTCCGGCGGGGTTGCGAGTCGTCGAAGGTCGCCCGGAAGAGCGCTACGCGACCTGCGTTCCGCTGATACCCCTCAAAGCCGCTGCCGGCGCCTTCAGCGACCCGCAGTGCGTCGAGGATGACGGCTTCGAGTGGGTCGCCATCGAGTCAGACCGTCCGCTGCGTAAAGGCCTGTTTGTGGCACAGGTTGTGGGCAGGTCGATGGAACCGACGATCCCAGATGGATCGTACTGTCTCTTCCGTGGCCCGGTGGAGGGCACGCGGCAAGGCAAGATCGTGCTCGTCCAGCTCCGCGACGGGGTCGACCCGGAGACGGGGCAGCGCTACACCGTCAAGCGTTACCGGAGCGAGAAGACCGCGATCGGCGACTCTTGGAGGCACGAGAAGATCTTCCTCGAGCCCCTGAATCCGGCCTTCGCGCCGATCGTTCTCACGGGCGACGATGAAGGCGAACTACAGGTGCTCGCCGAGTTCGTCCAAGTGCTTTGAGGCGTGGAATACGGGGGCTGATCAAGGTGAGCTGGCCGTGCGCGCGAGGGGTCTTTGGGGCTGTTTTTTTGGTTCTATAACTCACCGTACTGATTGGATTTTCTGTAAGGCCAAGCAATGGCCGCCTCCCGCCCTTGATGGCTCACCCGGGCGCGCCTGCGTTCCTGGGGGGCCGGGTCTTGTGTCCCACGTGCGGAGGTCGGGGCCCGGGGCCCGGCGCTGCACCCCCGGGCGTTGCCCGATCCGGAGCACCCAAAGAGCGTTTCTGTCATGAGACGAATCGATCTGCGCAGCGACACCGTGACCCGCCCCACCCCGGCCATGCGCCGGGCGATGTTCGAGGCGCCGGTGGGGGACGACGTGTACGGGGAGGATCCTACTGTCAACCGGAAAGGCAAGAGGGACGTTGCTGCCGAGTTGGAAAGGCAAGAGGGACGTTGCTGCCGAGTTGCGAAGCGGAGCGAGGTATGCCGAGAAGCGCTCGAATCGACCTGCCTGGACTGTTGCAGCACGTGATCGTGCGTGGGGTGGCCCGCGAGGTGATTTTTCGCGACAAGGAGGATCGCGAGCGGTTCTGTGCCCG
>JAJRTE010000020.1 GCA_024278455.1 Myxococcota bacterium | reverse complement strand
TGGCCGTTGCACCCCAGGATGGCGAGGCATTCCCGCTGCGTCGGCAGGCCGGTACCGCCACCATGGGTGGCGACGATGAGGGAAGGAATCGTGAGCGACATGTAGAGGGCGCCGTCCCCCTGGATTTCGGTGAACACGATACCCGCGGACGACTCGGCCACGTTGGCCACGTCCTGCCCGGTGGCGATGAACATTGCGGTGATCGCGTTGGGGGAATGGGCGCCGTTGTTGTTTGCCGCCGAGAGGAAGGCGCCGACGTTGGCCACGTTGAGATGGTAGTGCAGGCTCTCGGGCTCGGTCCTCATGTTCTCGATGAGGATGTCCCTGGGAATCACCGCTTCCGCGGTCACCCGTTTTCCCCTGGTCCTCATGATGTTGACCTGGGATGCCTTCTTGTCTGTCGCGAGGTTGGACTCGAGGAAGAACCTTTTGATCTCGATGGCGTCCTGGACATGGTCGATGATCCAGCTACAGGCAGCGAACGTGGCTCGCCCGACCATGTTCTGGCCGGCCGCGTCCCCGGTCGTGTAGTTGAACCTGAGATAGGCGAACCGGTTGGAAAGGTAGGTATCGATTTCGAGCAACTTGGCGACGCTGGATGTCGCCTCGGCGGCGTCCCGGATTTCGCGCTCGTGGTCGGTGACCCATTCGCTGAACGCCCGTGCTTCTCGAGCCGAATCGAACACGAAGACGGGAGCGCGCTGCATCCTGTCGTCCTGGACGGTGCAGGTGACGCCGCCGGAAAGGTTGACCACCTTGATGCCGCGGTTGTACGAGGCGACGAGGGTGCCTTCGGTCGTGGCCAGCGGGACGAGGAACGCGCCATCGGCGTATTCACCGTGGATGTGGATGGGACCGGCGAGGCCTATGGGCACCTGTGCGACCCCGACGAAGTTCTCGATGTTGCCGGCGGTGTCTCGAGGATCGAACGAGAAGCTGCCGAGATGGTGCAACGACACGCCGGTGAACTGCTGGACGAAGTCCTGTCGCGCCTCGGCCATTTCGCGGGTGTAGTCGTTGGCCGGGTCCCGGGGCACCACCGTGCGGCGGGGGCGCTCGGCCTTGATGGCGTCTTCGACGTCGAACGCCAGTTCTCCGAACGGGTCGGACAGCACGGAGATGGCGATGGTGTGCTTTCCCGGCTCGAGGTGCTGGATCGGGACGACCACGTGCACGACCTTGCGCAAGGGAAACGGCAACGGGCGCTCGGGAGAGACTCCCGGCGCTGGGAGGGTCGAGTGGTCCTCGAACTCGAGGCGTATGCCGGACAGCGGCACGTCGTTTCCAGCGACGGATACGCGCGAGATTCCTGTCAGCGAGGCGTCGCCCAGGCGGTTCTTGAGGCTGAATCGGACGCCGTTCGTGACGTTCATGAGACTGCCATAGGTATACAATCGCCTGAGAACCAGGGAGGGTATCTTCATGCCTGCATTCCTCGCTTCGAAATGGCTTCTCTTGAGCGCCCCTGCGCTGCCCTGACCCGTGCCACGAAGGCCTCGAGCTTCGCCGCGGTGTCGTGACCGATGTAGGGACCGTGACCGGTGGCCAGGTGGTCGATGGTGAGCGGCGTTCCGAGGATCGCCAGTGCTCGAGCGTGGCAGGCTTCGGCATCCACGCTGAAGGCCGGCATGGCGAGCCCGAGTTGTTCCTTCTTTCGTGAGGGCGGGACGCCGCTCAGAACGGCGTCCCCGGTGAACAGCGTGTGTGTGGGCTCGTGATAGATGAACACCGATCCTTCGGTGTGGCCGAAGGCGGGGATGATGCGGAAGCCGAATCGCCAAGGGCCGTCTCCCACGGCTTCGTCCACCTCGAGGCGCGGGGTGTGCGCGTCCTCGTAGCGGCAGAGGAGTTCCTCGGTGAAGGTCCCGATTCCGCGGCGCAGTCGGCGCGCGGGACGCCTCCCGGCTAGGATGGCGGCGTCGTTCCGGTGGCAGACGATGGGACATCGAAAGCGTTCGCGCAGCCAGACCGCGTTGCCGGCGTGGTCGCTGTGGCGATGGGTGAGGAGAATGGCCGTGAGATCTCCGGCCCGGTGGAGCCCGGCCCGCCGGAGGTCACCGCGCAGTGGGAATCGCTCGATACGCACGCCGGTGTCGACAAGAAACCGCCTCCCGGCGGCGTCCTTGAGCAGCCAGACGTTCGATGCGAGCAACGATGTCGCCAGAGCCAGATGTTCGGCCACCTGCTTCATTTCACTCCCTGAGATGGCTCCCCGGGCAACCACGCATTTCGGGGCATTCGCCCACGCCGATTGGGGCTGCCACTTGCAAGACGAGGCCTTTTGAGCAACAATACCACGTCTGATGGAAACTGGATCCAAGATCCGGAGGGAAGTCTGCCCTTTTTGCAGGTTCTCTTCCGGGCGGTCCGGTGAGGTGCGACACGAGAATCGAGGTAACGGACACCATGACGACACGGCTTGTCATCTGTGTTTTGCTGGCGTTGGGGCTGTCGGGCGGTGCGAGCGCGCTTGCGCAGCAGGTCCCGATGATCGACATCGACGAAGACAGCGGTCCTGTGGGGAAGACGGCCCCATCCGTGCCGCTCAAGACCCTGGATGGGAACGATTTCAGGCTGGAGTCGCTCAGGGGGAAGGTGGTGGTTCTCTCCTTCTGGGCCTCCTGGTGTTCTCCGTGCCGGGGCGAAATGCCGGAACTCGACGCGGTGTACGCATCGTTCAAGGACAAGGGCGTGGTCGTTGTCGGTGTCAACGTGGATCGAGACGCCCGCAAGGCCAGGGCATTCCTGTCCACGCACCCTGTCACGTTTCCCATCGTGATGGACCCGGACGCACTGCTGCTCGGCAAGTACGGTGTGGCTTCGATGCCGACGAGCTATGTGATCGACCGGAAGGGTATCGTGAGGAAGAAGACCATCGGCTATCGACCTGAGTACATCGAGGATCTCAGGAAGCTCCTCGAGACCTTGTGAACGCCTGAGATCGCGGTGAGGGAGGAGAACGTTGGCAAGAAAAAAGGGTAAAGGTAAGCCGGGTCGCTCTCGTCAGACGAGAGATCGGCCGGTACGAGATGAAGCGAGCGAACCTCGATCCGGCGGTGACAAGGCGTCGTCACCGGGGCCGGCGCCGGTCCTGTTCGAGCCGAGAGGATGGGCGATTTCCCTGTTGCTCGTCGTGCTCCTGTTCGGTATCGGCGCATCCGTGTACATGACGCGGCATCACGAACTGGTCATCTACGGACCGGAGGGCACCCACATCGTGGGCTGCGAAGAAAACGCCAAGGTGAATTGCGACCTGGTGAACACGTCCGAATGGTCCGAGTTTCTCGGTGTTCCCATCGCCCTGTACGGCATACCAACCTATCTTCTCATCGCATTTCTCGCCATCATGGCTTGGAAGCGCAAGGAGCGACGCCCGCTCGGCCATGCGTTCTCGGTCTCCTTGCTCACGGTCTTGTATTCGGTGTTCCTGTTCTACATCTCCAAGGTGCAGCTCCACTTCGTTTGCCTGTGGTGCATGCGCATGTACGCGGTCAACGTCGCGTCGTTCGTGCTCACGTGGGTGGCTGCTCGAGCCACGCCCCTGGCGCTGGTTGCCGGCACCGCGAAGGACCTGTTGCGGTGGCCATCGGCGTTGCGGGCCGCGGCAGCGGTTTTCGCTGTCGTCCTGGGGATCTCGATCGGAGTCCAGAAGGTCTACCGGGCACAGTTGGTCGGTGCGGGCGGAGGCCCGATGCCCGAAGTCGAGGCGTCCGGCAACGTGGTCGAGGTGGGCGGTGACGCCATGGCGGCGGATCAGCCGGGCACGGTTCCCACCAGGAGTTGGACGGTCAAAACCGAGGATGGGAACCAGGGGATCCTTGCGCTGCGCCCGGACGACATCTGGAAGGGCAACCCAGACGCAGACGTGGTGCTCGTGGAGTTCGTGGATTTCGAGTGCGGGTTCTGCAAACGTTTTTCGTCGGAACTCAAGCGGTTCTATGAGGCCTACGGCGACAAGGTACTCTTCGTGCTCCGCTTCTATGCCATGGATCCGTCGTGCAATCCCGGCGTGAAGAACCGGCGGCACCGCAGGGCGTGCCTGGCCGCCAAGGCGGGAATCTGTGCGCGCGAGCAGCACAAGTTCTGGGCCTTCCACGACCTGACCTTCAAGAACCAGCACAAGCTCGACATGGACGCGCTGCGCCAGTACGCCGAGCACGTCGGCCTGGACCGCGAGGCGTTCGACGCCTGCATGCGAGGGAAGGAGGCGTCTGCCAGGGTCTACCAGCATGGAACGGACGGCAAGAACCTGGACATCCATGGGACACCCCGGTTGTACATCAACGGGGTCCGGTACGTTGGCCCACGGACGGCCGAGGCGGTGGCGAGACGCGTGGAACAACTCCTGGGGAAAGACGCGCTCGAGGCCAAGAAGTCGGCGGCGGAACTGAGGAACATCGCCGAGCGGAAGGGCCCGATCCCTGACGACGTGCCCGCCACGCGGCACATCACGTATGGACCACTCTCATTCGAAATCGACACCTTCGAAGCCGCCGTCGTGGACGGCAAGGCCGTGAGCGGCAAGGGCAACGTGCCGGCGCACAAGGTCAACTGGTTCGAGGCGAAGCAGGCGTGCGAGGCGGCAGGCAAGCGGTTGTGCACTGAACGTGAATGGCTGGCGGCTTGCCAAGGCGCACTTCCCATCGACGATGACCACAACGGCAGGTACGCCGACGACATGATCGAAGGCACAGCCTACCCCTACTCCGATTTCCACCAGGTGGGCGCATGCTGGGATGGGCACTACCGCGACGAGACGAAGCGCCCGGTCTATACCGGCTCGTTCCCGGCATGCGTTTCACGGGACGGTGTCTATGACCTGACCGGCAACATGGAGGAGTGGGTGGGAGAATCACCAGACGAGGCGCTGCTGATGGGCGGAGCCTTCGACACGCGCGAGGACAAGGCTCGCTGCTACCGTCCCAACGACACGTTCGGCGCCGGGTTCGCCAATATCCGAACAGGCTTTCGGTGCTGCAAGAGCGCCGAATGAATCGCCTGGATTGGGGCCTGTTGATGTTGGTTCGGGCTATTCGCAGGTGTTCTGCGCGGGGTCCAGCGGGGCGCAATCATAGTCGGCGGGGTTGAATCCCTGCGGAGCGTCCTGTATCGTGCCGGGCCAGAAGTAGTCGCCGACCCCGTCCCAGTCGAGATCCCAGAGGTCGCCGAGCGGTCCTCCGTACAGCCCGATGTCCGCCGTGGAGCCATCCACGTCATCCGCGGAAGGGTCTCCCGCGTCGATGAGGGGTGAATCCAGCGCCAGGTGGAAGTCGCTCGGGAACCCTTCTGCGTCATAAGCCAGGAATCCCGGCTCCCGCGTCAGGTTGGACTGGTCCAGCGTTCCGAGGTCGTGGTTGCCCGCACCCTCGGAGTTGTAGAGGTCGCAGTAGGTGACACTCGCGCCGGGTTGCGTTGCATCCATGTTGCTCGTGGCGTTCCAGGCGAGGAGGGAATCGACCAGCGCGCCGTCGAACCCGTGGGTGCCCCCGGATCCGCCGAACGGCTCCGCCGGGTCGAACGAGTCGGCGGGGCAGGTATCGCTGCTCGCCGCATTGCCCAGTACCGCGATGTGCGAGAAGGTCCCGCCGGATGCGGTGAAGTAGATACCTCCTCCCTCGCCCCCGGAGCACGACCGGAGCGTCCCGCTCGAGCAGGTATCCGGGTCGTCGCCGATGTTGATGTCCTGGATGGCGTATGCCGGGGCGGATGCGTTGGCTCCGACCAGGACGTTCGCAAGCTGCCAGGTGGTGTACTCGGAGAAGATGCCCCCGCCATGTCCTCCCAGGCACCCGCCTGCCCAGCAGGTGGCCGTTGCGCGGTTTCCCTGGACGAAGGTGTGATGGAACACCGGGCTCGAGTGCCGTGCAAACACACCACCGCCGTCTCCGGCGAGGTTGTCCATGATGGCCACGTTGCGGAACGAGGGTGCACTCTCATCGATGAACACCCCGCCGCCGTTTCCACCCACGCAGGTACCCAGTATCTGCGAGTCGCAGTCGGAGCATGCGCCTGCCACGCACACGCTGTCGCAGGCACTTTCGACCACGTTGTCCGAAACCGTGGCATAAGTGAGTGGAATATCGGACCGCTGGAGATAGAGGCCGGCGCCGGCGTATGCGCTGTTTCCGGTGAACTCGACCAGCGAGATGGCCACGTCGCTGTCGACCACGTAGGCTCCCCCTCCTCGCCCTGCCCGGTTGGCCTCGAAGCGGCAGTGCGACAGCTCGCCCGAGACCTCTTCGAGGTGCAACCCTCCGCCCGACGGCTGGTCCTTCCCGTCGATCCAGCTCGAGTTGCCTTCGAACGCCAGGTTCTGGAAGAGAATGGTCACGTTCGACCCATGGAATCCGCCACCGCCCCACTTCGCGCTGTTGTTCTGAAAGGCGACATTCTCCAGGACGATGCTGGCTTTCGCATCGGCGAATCCGCCCCCGCCCAGGTTGGAAGGGGCGTCGTTTTCGGTGACGAGAACGTTCCGCATGACCGGCTCGCCGCCGCCGAAGGCGAAGCCGCCCCCAGCGGTTGACGCGGTGTTCTGGACGAGCACGAGTTCCTCGAGGACCGGTGAACTGCGGTAGCAGCGCACACCGCCTCCGTAGGTGGCCGACCCCCCGGTGATCGTGAAGCCGTTGGCCACGGTGGCGGATGTCTCCTTGTTGTTGAACATGAACCCTCGCCCCAGTCCTTCCGCGTCGATGACCGTGGCGTTCGGGCCGCCGGTGGAGATCAGGGTGATCGCCTTGCCCAGGAAAGAGATGTCATGCTCGAGGTAGGTGCCGGGGCCGACCCACACCACGTCGCCATCTTCCGCGGCATCGATGGCTGCCTGGATGCTCTCCGCGGATGCCGCGCCAAGACCGACGTGAGGCTGGGCCCCGTCGGAGCCCCCGCAATCGCTGTCGACCTCGTCGCCGGGCGGGTCGCCGGCTCCCGGGTGGACGGTGGGATCGCCGTCATCACAGTCGCCTCGAGCCGCCACGAAGCCCGGCTCTTCGCCGCATGTCATGGCATCCGGGTCGCTGCTGCCGAAGCCGTCCTGGTCCTGGTCACGGTAGTAGGTTTCGGTTGCAGCGTCGTCCTCGAGGCCGTCGCAGTCCTGGTCGATGCCGTCCGCGCATACTTCCGGCGCACCGGGGTGTATGGAAGGATTCGAGTCATCGCAATCTCCTGGCACGGGGGCGTAGCCGTCCGGGGAGGTGCACGAAACGACAGTGGAATCGGCGAGACCATAGCCGTCGAGGTCGGTGTCCAGGTACCACTCGAAGCCCTCGTCGATGTCGCCGTCGCAGTCGTTGTCCCGAGTGTCGCAGACTTCCTCGGCGCCTGGGTAGGCCGCCGGGTCGGTGTCGTCGCAGTCGCCGGAGGTTTCCACGTAGCCGTCCGGGGCCTGGCAGCCGGTAAACGGTGCCGCCGGGTCACCTGAGCCGTCCCCGTCCATGTCGGGGTACCAGGTGGAGGTCGGCCAGCCCTCGTCGATGTCGCCGTCGCAATCGTTGTCCACGCCGTCGCAGGTCTCGTCGGCGCCGGGATGGACCGCGTCGCGGGTTTCGTCGCAATCTCCACCGGAGGCCACGAACCCTTCGGGCGACTCGCAGGCATCCGTTGCGGTGGCGTCGTCGCCGTATCCGTCCCCATCGCTATCTGCGTACCAGGTGGACAGGGGGAGGTCTTCGTCCACGGTCCCGTCGCAGTCGTTGTCCTTGCCGTCGCAGGTCTCGTCGGCGTCCGGATGGACAGCGGCGTCTCCGTCGTCACAGTCGCCGTCGGTCGCGACGTAGTCGTCCGGGGCACCGCAACCCGTTGCGGTGTCCGCGGGATCGCCGTAGCCGTCGGCGTCGGCGTCGCGATACCATGTCTGGTCTCCCGCCTCGTCGATCACACCATCGCAGTTGTTGTCAATCCCGTCGCAGGGATCTTCTGCACCCGGGTATACGGTGTCGTCGGTGTCGTCGCAGTCTCCGGCATCGGACACGTAGCCTGCTGGCGGCTCGCAGGCCGTCACGGAATCCCCGGCGTTCCCGTAGCCGTCACCGTCGGCGTCGGCGTAGTAGGAGTAGCCGATCCCGTCGTCGGCTTCTCCGCTACAGTCGTTATCGACGCCGTCGCACACCTCGAGGGCACCTGGGAAGATCAAGGCGTTGGTGTCGTCGCAGTCATCGCCGTTGTCCGAGTAGCCTTCCGGTGCCTCGTCGTCGCAGAACACGTTGGACTGGCGCACTTCGCCGTAGCCGTCGCCGTCCGCGTCCACGTAGTAGGTTGTGCCCACGCCCTCGTCGATGTTGTAGTCGCAGTTGTTGTCCACGCCGTCGCAGATCTCCTCGGCGCCGGGGTTGATGTCCGGGTCGGCGTCGTCGCAGTCGCCGACAGCGTAGACGTAGCCTTCGGGCTGGACGCAATCGGTGACCACGTCTTCAGCGTTCCCGTAGCCGTCCTGGTCGGCGTCGCGGTACCAGGCCTCGGTCAGACCTTCGTCGACCCGGCCGTCGCAGTTGTTGTCCACGTCGTCGCAGATCTCCACGGCATCCGGATGGACCGCTGAGGCTGAATCGTCGCAATCCCCGGCGACGGATACGTAGGATTCCGGCTGGCTACATGCCTGGACGCCCTGGTCCGGATCTCCCCACCCGTCCGAGTCGCCATCCAGGTACCAGAGGTTGCCGATGTCCTCGTCGACTTGGCCGTCGCAGTCGTTGTCGATGTCGTCGCAGTACTCCTCGGCCGAAGGATTGACAGCGGGGTCGTCGTCGTTGCAGTCCCCATCCTCCGCGGTGTAGCCATCCTCGTCGCAGTCGTCGCACTTGCAACCTGCCGAGGTCGCGGCCAAGGCCGCCAACACCACGAAAAGGGTCCAAGAGAGCCATGCGTACCTGCCCGTCGTCCGGTGCACTCTGTCCATCATCACGCTCCTGTCACTGGTCTTCCGGTTGTCCCGTACGTTCTCAACCATACCATAGTCAGGTCAGGCCGCCAGTCAAAACGGTGGCGATGTGGTCCGTTCGACAGAAGGGTGGACTACGCCACCACCACCGGCGTTCGACCAGGAAAATGCACGCCGCCGTGCCCGTGCTCGGACGCCACCGATCCGATGGCCGGGATGTCGCGCCATGTCGGCAGGGCGGACGGCACGATTGGACGGGCCGAGGACCGTCGAGCAGGCGGCGCGTCTCACCGTGTCCAGGTGTGCAGGTTTCTTGCCAATCGGTCGGGGGAGCCTGGGCCGGTGAGACGTTGCCGCTGTTCCGCCATTTTTCGGGCGAGTTCCGTCCTCAGGACTGGGTCCTTTTCCCGACGAAAGAGTTTTCTCAAAGTGCGTCGCGCGCGTTTGTGGCCTTCTTCCGCGGCCATCCCCAGCTCGGCGATTGCGCGACGTTGAAAGTGTTCGCCCACCCAGCCCTTGCGACGTTGATGATACACATCGATCCACTTCTTGATATCGACGGTTGAACGGCTCCGGCCCCGCGTCACCTGCCGCCGAGAAGAGGTGGCTCGACGAGAGATTGCCTCGAGGAGCTGCGGAGCCCGCTCGAGCGTTGTCGTGACCCGTTCTCCAACCCACGCCCCGACCCTCGTGACCAGGTCATGTCCGCAGAAAAGCATGGTTGCTGTCCTGTGTGCGGCTTCGTGCCGACGCCAAGGCGGGCGTTCGACAGTGGTGAGCATGACTCGCACTATCGCGTCCTGCCAAAGACTCGCAAACGGTCGGGGGACTCCCAGGGATGTCTCGAGGCGCTTCTCGAGTCGGTCGAGGGACTCCCAAGGATGTCTCGAGGCGCTTCTCGAGTCGGTCGAGGGACTCCCAAGGATGTCTCGAGGCGCTTCTCGAGTCGGTCGGGGGACTCCC
>JAJRTE010000286.1 GCA_024278455.1 Myxococcota bacterium | reverse complement strand
CGTGTTTCAGTCCTCCCTGAATGAGGACCCCTCTGCAACAAGACAAGAAGTTCTTCGTCCGGGGTCGGTTAGGTGTTTCAGTCCTCCCTGAATGAGGACCCCTCTGCAACCCCTCCCTCTCATCCTCGACGGAGAGGGGGATTCAATGTTTCAGTCCTCCCTGAATGAGGACCCCTCTGCAACGGAGGCCCGCCGCCGCTGAGCCACAGGGGGAAAAATGTTTCAGTCCTCCCTGAATGAGGACCCCTCTGCAACGTGAGGTGCTCGTCGAATTCAGGCACCCGGAAGATTGTTTCAGTCCTCCCTGAATGAGGACCCCTCTGCAACCGACGAGCAGGGGTGGGGTTTGTTTGTCGCGGTTTGTTTCAGTCCTCCCTGAATGAGGACCCCTCTGCAACCCTTACCATTTTTAGCCCAGTCATAGCAAGGGAAAAAGCGTACAAAATTCAAGATCTCGAGGAAATTCGCGCGATTTTTGCCCTCTACTTGACTCGAGCCTGTTCGAAAGTTGTGGATAACTCGGGAACCCGCTGAAACGACAGAGATTATCAGAAGAGGGCATCTCATTTTGATCTTCAGGGGGGCGCAGGTTGAGTGCTGGTCAGTTCAAGAATTTTGAAAACGCAATAATTACAACGGGTTACGGCTCCGCGATCGCCCGTTTTGTAGTCGAGCTTACAAAAACGGCCGGAGATCATGAATCTTGTACATTCCGTCCGCCGAAAAACAGGACGACACTTCACTAACCTCCGAAAAATACCCCAGATTCTCGCCGAGCAGCGCCAAGAGCCGCCAGCGAGTCACACACGGGTGTTGCCAGTCGCGAACAGTTGTGCCACGACGTGATCCAGTACGAACCAGGTACCTCGCCGCGTATCGCGACCGCACGCGGCCCGGGCTGCCTCGCGACCCGTCGAGAGGGCCGGGACGTTGTTGCCTCACCAACCAGAGGTGTGGGGGGGGGGACAGGGGGGGTACGCCGTCGCGACAGGATCTTCGATAAGGGGCCCTCCCCGCTCCCTCGTCGCTCCTCTCGACTCTCTCCCGGTGGACTACGGCGCGGGTTGAGCGGCTGGCAGAAGTTCGGGGAATGGGCTGGAATACCGGTGGCATTCGTCCAGGAGCTGGACCAGGGGGTCGGCAATGCGCTTGAGGCGGCCCACGTACCGCTTGTAGTTCACGGACATGGCAGTCGGCATGTCCTCGGTGGTCCGCAGGTAGAGCCAGAACTCGTCCACGACGCGGTAGAACCGGTCGAGCAGGTCGATACACTCGACGGGCATCATCAACAAGTCGTCGGGTTTCACCTGGTGGTACCGTGTTCGCAGCACGCTCAGCAGCGGTTCCCGCACGCGCATCGATGTCCAGATTTCAAGCAGAAGCCACTCGTGCAGTTCCAGGTCTTCGACGATCCTGCGCACCTCCAGGCCGAGCAGGTAGGCCAGTTTGCGCTTTCGACTCAGGTCTCGAGCCCTCTGTCGAAACGCGGTGCGTTCTTGCGCACGTTTTCCGCCACGCTTCTTGCTCGAGGTATCTTGAGCGTCCGTGTTTTTCGCCATCGTTGGACCTTTTCCGGATCATGCCGGCCTGCGCCAGGCCGGCGCTGCGCGGGGTCGCCGCCGATCCCGGTCGTCCTCCCAGTATACCGGGAGCCGGGCCAACCTTGTCAACGGAAGTTTCTGCCATGCGCCGCGAATACTGGCGTATCTGCCGGCCACGGGGGCGAAACCGGTCGCGGCCGGCGTTGACATCGTCGCTGTCGAATGGTACACCAGAAGGGCGCGACGGTTCGCGGTGCACGAGAAAGCGCGGGGCGGCCGCTCCGCCGCCAGCGCCCAGGAGCCCAGGCGGTGCGTCCCTCGCGTGGAGCCGAGGAGTGACAGATGAGACTCTCATGCCCCTGGGGCACCCTTTTTCTCCTGGTCGCGACATGCGGGTGGGCGGGGAGCGTGCATGCGACCGAATACCGCCAGGTCACCCTGGCAGACGGCACGACCTGGAGCGGTATCGTCACGAGCGGCGACGAGGAACATCTCGTGCTCGAGACGGCTGCCGGAGACGTGAGCCTGCCGCTGATGGACATCGTGCAGATTCGGTCCGTCGACCGGGAGACGGTGCTCCACGCCACGAAAGGGTATGTCCTGTGCCTGCCGTTGGATGCTGGTGGCGCGACAGGCGAGGAGGCGGAACGGCTGGGCCGGTCCCTGTGCGAAGCGCTCCGCCGGGACCTTCTCGAGCCTGTCCCGCTCGAGCAGCTTTCGCCGGAACAGCGGGAGCGAGCCAACGGGTGCGCCGACATGGCATGCAAGGAGGAAGCCGCTTCGGAGATCGATGCCGGCTACCTGTTGACTGGACGACTGACCACCACCCTTTCCGGTCTCGAGCTTTCGACGTCGCTGCACACCATCGGCGAGGAAGGAGCGACACGGGTGACGGCCGGGATCCCGGATGCGTCGAACGCGGCGCCCGTCCTGGCGAACTGCGCTGCAAGGCTTCTTGGTGAACCGGTGGCGACCGGGCCGGAGCCGGGCAGCGCCGAAACGGGCCCCACCATTGCACGCGACGAGGGAAGCGCTTCCGGATCCCCCCCGGAAGGCGCAGGCACGGAGCGACCGGGCGCGCGCACCGGCACGGGCGGCGGCGAAGACCCGCGAATCGCGGCAGCACGGAAGTACGATTTCGTCCCTGTGCCGGGTCTCTCGAGCGCGATGACCTTCGATAATCTGGGCGGGACGCTGGCGGCCGGCGGTGCAGTGGTGGCGGTCACCGGTCTGACGGTCTACCTTGCCGGGGACATCCGCGTGCTCGGCGCCAGCCACGGACTACCTGTCCCATGGACCTACGAGGAACGTGGTGCCAAGGACGCTGTTTTGCTGACCAGCGCCGGTGTTGCTACCTACCTGGTGACCACGTGGGTGGCCAACGTGCTCGTGCGCAAGATCCACGAACGGCGAATCCGTAGAGCCGGCAGTGCGGGGGCTACGCAGGCATTGGGCGGTCCATGTCGTTCGGCGACGAAGCGCTCGAGGATCCGGTTGCTGCGGCGCTGACCACCGTGTTCCGGGTCACCTTTGCTTCGAACAACGCCTCGTCCGCGACCTGCACCAGGTCTTCCCAATCCTCCGCCTCGGTCTCCGGGTAGGATGCGACACCGATGCTGGCCGTTATGCGCTTGACCACCCCGTTCCCCAGGTCGAAATCCGTCTGACGCACCGCCTCGAGGAACGCATTCGCCAGTTCCGTCGCGGCCTCCAGGTCGTAGTTGGGCACCAGTGCGACGAACTCCTCGCCCCCGTAGCGGGCCACGACGCCCAGTGCCCCGAGCCACTCCTGCAGCAGCTTCCCCATCCCGCGCAGCACCGCGTCCCCACCGGAGTGGGTGTAGTCCGTGTTGAACTTCTTGAAGTGATCGATGTCGAGCATGAGGCAAGCCAGGCTCGACCCCTCTTCCCGGGCCTCTTCGAACATGATGGGCGCATGACGGCTGAGGTAGGTGCGATTGTACAGTTGCGTCAGGATGTCCGTGTTGGCCAGGTGCTCGATCTGGGCGTTCTTGTCCGTGAGTTCCTGGTTGGCCTGCTTCAACTTCCTGAGCAATTGCACCTTTTCGATCACGTGGGAGGTGCGGGCGTTGAGTTCGTGGATCGTGAATGGCTTGGTCAAGTAGTCGTCCGCGCCCACGTCGAACCCCTGGCCCATGACCCCTTCCTCGGTCCTGGCCGACATGAGAATGACAGGGATGCCCGCGGTCCGGGGATCGCTCTTCAACTCGGCACACAACTGGTTGCCTGCCTCCCTGTCCCGCATGACCACATCGGATATCACCAGGTCCGGGTGATGCGCTCGAGCCTTCGCCAGGGCATCGAGCCGGCTCGTCGCCGTGACGACATTGTAGTTCCTGCGGAGTTGCACGTAGAGCACGTACAACACGCTCGGCTCGTCGTCGACCACGAGTACCGTCGGCCGGCCCTTCACTGGCGCAGCCGGCTCCACCGTGTGCTCCAGCTTCAGGCCGTCGAAATCGGCCATGTTGATCTCGTGCGGGTTCGCAATCGCCTTGTTGATCGCCACGCCATCGGCGTCGTCCCGGCGTCGATCGATGGGGACCGGGGTCACCTGCCGCCGCCTCTCCTGACGATCCGGGCGGATCGTGGCCTGGCCGATCGGAAGACAGACCGTGAAAATGGTGCCCACCCCCACCATGCTCTCCACCTCGACACGCCCGTTGTGAAGCTGGACCACCTCCTTCACGATGGACAACCCAAGCCCGGTCCCGGGGTGCCCCCGGGCCACCTCGTTGCCCGCATCCGAAAACCGATCGAAGATATTCGACAGCTCCCCAGGATCGATTCCCGGACCGTTGTCCTGAACATGGATGAGGAAATGGGTGTCCGTGGTGTGCGTGCTCAACTCTATCCGCCCCCCCTCGGGCGTGAACTTCACGGCGTTGTACAGCAGATTCAGAATGCACGACTCCATCTTCACGCGGTCCACCCACACCGCCGGAGGGTCGTCCACCAGGCTGGTCGTCAGGCGAAGCCTGTGCTTGTCCACCACGTTGCGCACATCGTCCGCAATCTCCTGCAGGAGTTCGTTGAGATTGGTTTCCTCGTAGTTCAGCCGCATCTTGCCGGCGTCGATCCTGGCAAGGTCCAGCAGCTCGTTGATCAGCTTGAGCAGCCGCCGGGTGTTCTGCCGCATCGTCTGAACGAGGTGGTGATGGTGCGGCGGAAGATTGAACTCGGGGTCTGTCAACAGTGTATGTGTCGCCGAATCCAGGAGCTGCAGAGGGGTTCGGAGTTCATGGTTGATCTTCTCGAAAAACTGCGTCTTCGCCTTGTCCAATTCCTGGAGCTGGTCATAGGCGATTCTCAGCTCCTGCGCCTGCTGCTTGAGTTCCGCGGTCTTCTCGTCCACCTTCTCCTTCAGGGTGACATTGAACCCCTCCGCCTCTCGTCGCGCCGCATCCAGCTCGCTGTTGGCCGCCTCGAGGTCGGCGACCTTCTGGGCCAGGGACGCGTTGAGTTCCTTGATCTTCTGCGTGGCATCGTGGAGATCGTGGTACTTCCTGAGCAACTCGCGGTCGACCCGGTACATCCCATCTTGCTGCTTCGATACCGTCTCCTGGAGCACCTGGAGCCGCTTGAACATCCGCCACTGCAGCCCCACCAGGAAGCCAAACAGGCATGAGACGACGACGCGCACCAGGTCCAGCATCTCCTGGGAAAGCGCGGAGACGTTCGGAACGTCGAGAACAACTGCGAGGATACCGATGAGCGCCCCCGCAAGCGCTCCCACCAACGGCTCCACCGTTCGCGTCGGCCGCTCCCAGCGAAACACGTAGTGAAAGACCTTCCGCCCGTCTATCTCGAGAAGCTTCTCCTCGGACTCCGCGTCCGGGAGACCGCACAGCCTGGGCCATGCCACGAGCTGGCCCAGCCGGAACCCGGCCCCGTATTCGTCGTCCACGTACGCGTTGGAAATCGGCTCGTAGAGACAGGTGAGGGATACGTCGGTCAGCTCGAGAATCGTGAACTTGCCCACGCGATTGTAGTGGGGGGCGAGGTCGACCAGCTTCTTGTACAGCGACTTCGGCGTGCTGAAGCTGGCGAGAATGGCATGTGCAACCCCAATGACCTCCTTGTTCGTGGTATAACACCCGGCATAGTAGGCGAACTTCGGGTCCTTGGCATAGTCGGTCATGGCACGGAGAAGCCGATCCCGGTAGGCCATCGCCACCCAATTGTGCTCCGAATCCAACGCGCTCGGGTCCAGGCCCGTCTCGCGGAAGACCTTCTCCAGGGCAGCCTGTCCGAAACGGTGCTCGAAGTAGAGTGTCAAGCTGCGAACGACTCGAGCATTCAGTTCGGGCTTGTAGTAGTCGATGTCGGCACGTGTCGTGGACTCCCGGGCGTCCACGTCATCCTTGTTCGTCCCCATCAGCACACTCCCGAAACGATGAATGTGACACTGTACGTCAGACTGTCCTCGGCCTTGAAGCGTTCCATGCAAGCGTCCACGAACTGGTCGTAGGCCTGCGCGGAGGGAAACGCTTTCAGCGCGTAGGGGCGAATGGTGCGGAACTTGGTTTCCCAGTTTTCGAGCTGATGCGGATCTGCCCGCCCGGCGATGAGGTGATGAGGCATGGCCTGCACGTCGATGCGGCGAAATCCGGCCCGGTGAAAGAGATGGTACAGCTTGCGCCCGACCAGCGGGTCGAATCCCACCTTGCCCAGGAGGCCGAACAACCTGTTCAGACGTTTCTCGAATTATGCAGGAATCGGGTAGTGGAACAGGCCGTTTCCGTCCAGGTCCGCCACCACCACCCGGCCGCCGGGCCGGACCACGCGCTTCATCTCCTGCAACGCTGCTTCCGGGTTCGTAAGGTACTCGAATGTATAGCGCGAAAAGGCCACGTCGAACACCCCGCCGGCGAATGGAAGCCGATAGATGTCCGCCTGCTGGAACGCCAGGTTTCGAATGTTCTCCTCGCGCGCCCGCCTGGCCGCCATCGCGATCCTGTCTGCGCTGGCATCGATGCCGAACACTGCCCCGGGCGCGGCCATGCGGGCTATCATCCTGGAAAGGAGCCCCGACGCGCAACCGGCGTCCAGGACACGGTCCCCGGCGCGAATGCCGGCCAGCGTCAAGTGCCGGGCAGCCTCGTCGAGATCCCGTTTCTCCATGCGCTCGCCTTCTCCGTCATGCTCCATCAGGTACATTCGGGCTCCGTGACCGTGCCTCGAGGCGATCGGTGGTTCAGCGGAGTCCGCGGCGGAGAGCCCCCGCGCCGGGACCCCGGCTGCTGATAATGTCGGGGAGGCGTGTGGTTGAATCTCCCCGTTTTCATGCACGACATCACTGTTCAAGATACCAAGGCCGCCACGAAAAGATCTAGTTTTCTTGTCTTGCCGGGCGCCGTTCGATGAAAAAATCCTCTGTTCTCCCCCCTGCATCTACGTCGGTCGCCAGGAGGAACCGGGAAGGCCCGGCAGCTTCCCAGGCCAGGCGGGACGGCTTGAGCTGATGGGTGTCCACCGTCCCCAATCCTGCTGTGTGCGCCATGAAAAGGTGCATATCCAGTCCTGGAACGTCCGATTCGGCTCCGGAAACCCGAAGGTGGAGCCGGTTTTCCCGCAACGCCTGGCAACGAACGCGGACCGCCTGCACGCGCGTCCATCGCGACACCATGGTCCCGAGCGGGGCCACGGCGTACCGCGCGGCATCTGTCAATTCGTTCACCAATGCCTCCAGTTGCTCTCGAGCCGCCGGCTCGCACGCGCCACCACTTCTCAGTAGAACGATGGACAGGGGGCCGCCCGTCCGTGCCGGGAGCGCGCGCTCCAACCGTTCCACGGCGGTCAGGCCCAAATCGCCGGGCGTCTCGATCGGACGTCCGAGATCGATCAGCGGCGCGGGAAGCAAGGTGATCTGCCTGCCCCGGACCTCGATCCGCGCGGGATGGAAGCTCGATGTGCGGCGTGGAGAGAAGAGGTAGTCGAACCCCGCCATGGCGAGATCGAAGAGGGCTTCCGCCGGGCGGTCCGAAGACCGCACCAGAACGCCTGGCGGCGCGGTGCCGACTCGCGGCTTCAAGGCGGCTGCGGCGTCCACGAGGAAACGCCGGCGCTCGGTCACACCGGCCTCGAGCAGGTTGGCCGGGGCGAGGAGAGCCACTTCTCCCGACGCGGCAAGGGCCTCCACGAGGCGGGGGTCTCCACGGATACCCGCCATGGGAACGAACCAGGTGGGCCTGACTCTTCCTTCCCGAAACATGGTGTCGAGACACACGATGCCCTCCGGGTCATCGGCTGCCACGGCGACGCTCACCCTGTCCCGCTGCGCGCCGGGCCATGGATTCAGGGTGAGGACGGGCCGTCCGCCTGTCCAGCGAAGCAGTCCAGCAACCATGGTTTGCAGCCGTGCGGTGCTGTCCGGAGCGCCGAAGACCTGGCTCAAAGGGAACCCCAACCAGATGGCGCGTCCTTTCTCGCGCTCCACTGCTCCCATAATGCAACGTCCGTGCCACCTGCCGGTGGGCGCATCGCGCACGCCCTCCGCAAGTGGTCGCCGGCACGTGGCGCGACCCCTCGAGACAACGGCCTGCGGAACCTCCAGGCGGTATCCGGCAGGGAGAAGGAACTCGAGCAAATCCCCCGCGACAGGCGCGATGCGCAAGTTTCTGGCGCCGAGGGCTGGTCGCCGGGCAGGCTCGCCGGCATGTCCAGGCGCGTTGGTGCCTGTTTCGTAACTTCGGTCGTGTGACGGAGGGTGTGACGGGGATCCTGCCTGCCCCGGCCGGCCGGCGCCGACGAACAGGTCCCGGAGTATGCTCGAGTACTCGAGTCGCCGCGTTCCAGGTTGTCGCTCGGAGGAAGATGGCGCGTTCCCCGGCCCGGTCTCTCCGCGGGGTCGTGCGGCTTCGGTTGCCGGCGAGGGGGCCATGGGACCACCCAGCACGACGCCTCCCCCGGACTCCAGGTAGTCGAGGAGGGCCTCGAAGTCTGCTGGTTGCAAGGTTTGTCCCCAGGGCACGATCACCACGTCCGCCTGGGCCGGGTCTTTCGGCAAGTGCCGTGGCCCGGACACGGTGCATTGCAGGTTCGGAAGCGCGGTGAGGCGCTTCCATGTCTCCAGTTCTTCGACAGGGCTCACCGCTGCTCCGCCGTCAGGCTCCCGGCTGTCGACGATCACGACACGAAGGGGCGGTTCCGCCGCCAGCGTTCCGTCGGCCGACATGGAGACCCCCTCGAGCGGGCCGAGATTGGCTTCCAGGGCGCGGCGTAGTGAAGCGAGCGCGGCGAGTACGATCGCGAAGGAGATCCCCAACAGGATGGCGGTGTACCGGAGACGGCTTGGCCGGTCAAGGGCGTGTTTCATGGTCCTGGGATTCCTCGACGGGCAGCACGTATTTTCTGAAGAACAGGGTATCGTCGGCCCCAGGGTCTTGCCCGCGGGGCGACTCCCGCTGTCCGTTCGGTCTTCGCCAGTCACGAATCTTGAACGCCGCGTAGGAAATGGCCGCCATCACGATGGTGACCACGGTGGCGATGAAGATGGCGAACGACAGCACGGTGATGATGTCCATCTTGCCTCCCTAGAGCCTTCCGGAGCGCTCGAGCTTTCCCCAGGACATCCTTGCCCCGAGCAGTTCATCCAGGGTACCCATGAGCTTGCAGATGTCGATGGCGAGCACGAAGAATATGCGATAGAACACCGAGTAGGGGACGAGTGCGAGCGATTCGCGCTCGATGGCCACGGCGTAGAGTGCCACGCCCAGGTCGAGCACGGTCAACTGGATCCACCAGAACACGGCGAAGTGGGAGAAGCCGTAGAACGTGCCCAGCGTGACGAACAGGACATTGGACAGGACGTTCATGGCCGGCCACAGCAGTCCCTCGAAAAGCATGTACCAGAGCACCAGCGTATTCGTGGGCCCGTGCGTGAAGCTGACGAGCGCCTCCTTGCGCTTGCGTATGGACTGGAGGATGCCTCGAGTCCACCGGTACCGCTGGCGATACAGGTCGCCCAGGGTTTCCGGGGCCTCGGTGTAGGCGATCGCCTCGGGTTCGTACTTGACGCGCCACCCGTGCATCAGAATGTCGAGCGTCAGGTCGCAATCTTCAGCGTAGGTATCCGGGGAGTAGAAGCGGACCTGCTCGAGCACTTCCCGCCGGAATATCCCGATCGGTCCGGGAATGATGTTGACGATGCGGAAGAACCCCTGGGCCTTCCTGGAGAGGTTCAACCCCTCGATGTACTCGAGCGCCTGGAGCTTGCACAGCAGGTTCCCCCGGTTCACGACCTTGACATTGCCTGCCACGGCGCCGATCGATGGGGATGCGAAGTGACGGACCGCCTTCCTGAGCGTGTCCGGCGTGAGCCGGGAGTCTCCATCCATGCAGAGCACGAGGGGGGAGTCGGAGATCGCGATGCCCCGGTTCAGGGCTCGAGCCTTGCCCGTGTTGCGCTGGGTCAACACGCGGACTCGAGTCCGGTGCGCGCCATGGTATCCCTCGAACCGTCTCGCCTTCTGGTACGTATCGTCCTCGGACCCGTCGTCCACGACGACGATCTCGAAGTCGGGATAGTCGAGCGCCAGCAGCGACCGGATGGAACTTTCGATCACCTTCCCTTCGTTGTAGGCTGGCACGATGATGGAGACTCGAGGGAACGCACGCAGTTCGGGCTGGTGCATGAGTTCCTCGATGTGGTCGAGGTAGGAGAACCACATCAAGAAGAAGTACCTGAACATGAGGATCAGCAAGAAACCAAGCAGAACGTATGTCGACACCTCGGCGAACAGGATGGAGAGCGGCCGGGGCTGCTCGAGCGTCTTGACCAAGCCGTACACGCCGGCAGCCAGGAAGCCCAGCACCAGCAACGCGAACCGGTAGCGGTAGTCGGCCGGAGCCGGGGTTCTGCATGCCGCTGCCGTGTCGTTGCGTCGAGAGTCGTTCATCAGTAGAGGTACCAGGCTCGAGCCATGACATGACCCAGGCCGTAGTCGTGGATGCCAGGCGCCGCCGCCCGGCCTCCGTAGTCTGTCAGGGTTCGCACCGTCTGCCCGTAGGCAGCCTCGACCCGCCATCCGAAGCGGGTTCCCAACCGTTGTCCCGCCGTGATGGTGACCGCCAGTTCGGGAAACGCCGAGGAGACTTCGGTCGAATAGGCGACCCCGGCTCGAGCGGTCAACGCAGCGTCGAAACCTCCCGGCCAGGCCGCCTCGAGACGACTTCTGATTCCCACCGTGCCGTACCACGCGGGGGTCCAGTAGGTATCGACCTGTCGTGTCGCGTGCAACATCCCACCGGTGAGGCCGAGCCTTGCCTGGAACCTCTCGAGTTCCGGGGCGATTCTGCGCTCCAGGATACCGGATGCGTCGAGAAAGAGGTTGCCGGCGTTCGCGGTTTTCGAGAACAGCCGAGTGACCCGAGCCCTGGACCAAGCCTCCCAGGTGCCCGGGCCGATCCAGTCCCCGGTCGCCGAGAGTTCCTGCCGCCGGACTCGAGCGGCCAGCGCGGGCCAGGTGAACAGCCGTTCATCGGCGTCACCGATGCCGGCCTCGGCACCGAACAGGCGCCCCGGTGCGGGGGTCCACCGTGCCCGCAGGCGCGCGCTCGGTGCGATCGAGCCGGTGGCTCCCCCGTCCTGGTACGCAACGCCCGCTGCGGCGAGGAACGTCCACCGGGCCGAGTACCAGAAACTGCCCTGGACTGCTGTCGTCGCGCGATGGGCGATCCCGCCGCTTCCCTGGAAACGGTCGAGGGCGACCTTGGGGGTCACCCAGAACAGGCCGGCGGGAAACCGCGACCCCACGGCCAGTGTCTCCTTGACGAAGCCGTCCACGTCCGCCCGCCACCGGGATCGCGCCTCCCACGTTCGCCGCAGCACGGGCTCCAATGCTTCGAGTCGTTGCCCCGCCTCCTCGGTCGATTCTGGCGCACTCAAGGCACGCCGGTAGAGCGTCCGGGCCCGTAGAGTGCCACCCTGCCATTCGAAGAGTTCCCCTTCCGACAGCGCTGCCGCACCGGGCTCACCGCCTTTGCGCCGGTACCTGGCAACGGCCCGCCGGGCTCCCGCGAAATCCCCGATCTGCCCCAGTTCGTGGGCAAGGTCCAGCTCCAGTGACGCCTCGCCAGGATGGCGCTCGATCAGCCCACGGGTCACGGGCAACGCTGCTTTCGGATCACCCCCCCAAAGCAAGGCGTGGGCCAGCATGCGCGATGTCTCGTCGAGAGCCTCTTCCCGCAGGCTATCCTCGAGCCCCCGGGAGCGCCTGTCGTCCAGGAGCCGGGCCTCGAGTCCCAGGCACATCTCGGCCGCTCCAGCGTGCGCACCGCTCCACAACAGCACACGCGCGGTCTCGACCATCACCTCGAGGTCGTCCGGCACGAGGCGGAGGTAGGCTTCGTACTGTGCCACGGCTTCCCTGAGCCGTCCGACCCGCTGCAACGCGCGCGCGTATTCCAGGCGGAAGGCGGCGTCCCCCGGATGCTCGGTCACCAGGTTGCGGTAGCCCTCGAGGTTGCCGCTCCAGGCATAAGCGGAGGCCAGGAGCCGTGTGACCTCGGCCAGCGATGCGTCGCGCTCGAGGGGAGCCCGGTCCGGATCGGAAGAAAACCGCTCGCGCAGCTCGAGCAGCTCCGCGATAGCACCGTCGTAGCGGCCCGCCCAGAGCCGCACCCTGGCGCGCTCGAGCCGCAGCCCATCGTCGTCCACGTGTCCGGCCACGAGGCTGTCATAGACATCCAGGCCGCGCGAGAAGTCTTTCCGGGCGACGAGAAGCCGTGCGTAGGCCAGCCCCAGGGTCGTGTCGCCGGGGTGCTGCTCCCACAGGCGGCGATAGAGGGGCAACGCTCGGCCAGCGTCGCCGTTCCAGGCGTAGCCATCGGCCAGCGCCCGCTCGACCTTCGCCAGCAGTACCTTGCGGCGCCGGGAGCGCCCTGTCAGCGACGGCTCCCGGGGGGGCTGCCCGCCTGGAGTCCCGGACGGGACGGCGGCCTCAAGGTCGGAGCGCAACGCGACCAGGGCCACGATGGCCTCGTTGTGCCGCCCTGCCCACAGAAGGACTCGAGCACGCTCGAGGCTGAGTTCCCGGTCGAACGGGCGAGCGCCACGGAGGGCGTCGTAGAGGCTCAGCGCGGTCGTGTAGGACTCGTTCCAGGTGTAGACGCGCGCCAGCGCGAGCCGGGCGGCCAGATCTCCGGGACGAACCTCGAGGTATCGGAGGTAGGACGCGACAGCCGATTCGTAGGCTTCGCGGCCGGTGGCGGCCCTGGCCATGTCCAACCATTCCTGCGGAGATGGGGTTGGCGTGGGCTCGGCAGCCTCGAGGTCGGGCACGGGTGCCTCGCCTGTCGATGTCCCCTCGTTGCGAGCAGTGTCCTGGCCGTTCGAGGTGGTGGTGCCGGCGTGCGCGTCGTGGCCGGCGGAACGCTCGTCCAGCCATGCCGCGGAGGCCATGGTCCAGCCCAGGACGCTCAACAGGAAGACAGCATGACAGGCGTGTGTCCAGTCCATGCGTGTCACGAAAGTCGCTTCAGCTTGGGCGGACCAGCACGGAGTTCGCCCATGGCCGCCTGGACCAGGCTGTGGTAGTCCTGGCCATCGCCGGGAAAGAGTGCCACCGCGCTGCGAAACACGAACGCGTCCGCGCCGGCCGACTGCCTGATGGCTTTCAGGAGTCGCTCGTTGACCCGCTTGACACCGGGGACCAGGCACTCTTCCAGGCAGACGAGGTAGAAGCCGGGCGCCACTCGAGTCGCCAGGTCCTCTTTCCGGGTGCGTTCGCGGAGGACGCGCTGGACAGCCGCCTCCAGGCCCGGACAGGGTCGCGCAGGGTACACGTGATACCCGGCCAGCGAAAAGGCGTACCCGGCCACCGTGGCCTTTTCGATCTCGAGACGGACGCCTTCCTCGAAGTACCTCGCGGTCGCCAGGCCCGTCTCGGGATCTTCTCTCCCGATTCCCTGGAGCGCGTGGGATTCGGCCTCGAGGAGCTTGATGTATTGCAGGGTGCGGGCGAACCGTTCAGCGCTGGCCGGACGTCGCAAGACCGCCTCGATGGATTCCTTCACGTAGTTCAGGGCAAAAGGGCGCGTCAGGAACATGTCGGCACCGACCCGTAGGGGCCCCGCCCCATCGACGCTCCGTTTGAGAGAGCCGCTGTAGGTGACCAGCGGCACCGTGTTGTTGTGCTGCCGGATACGCAGCGCCAGTTCCCGGCCATCCACCCTTGGCATGTTCATGTTCGCCAGCACGACGTCGTAGGATTTCTCGAGCAGGTGGGACAGGGCCTCGACCGAATCCTCGACCCATTCCACCTGGTAGCGCTCGCCGAGGAACTCCACGAGCATTTCGTGGTAGGTGTCGTCGTCGTCGACGAGGAGCAGCTTGCAGGGACGGGGCAGGGGAATCGGGGCGCCGCCGGCGGCACCGGACTCCGGTGCCTGCGCAAGCGTGAGCCTGGTGTCGGGCTCTTGCTGCTGCACGGGCTCCAGGACCTGGACGCCGTAGCGCGAACGGAGTGCCAGGACCACCTCCGGGTAGTCTCGAGGATTCCAGATGACCTTCCGGAAACGGAACACTCGCCTGCCGTCGGATTCGCCCGAAAGCTGGAAGGCCCCGAACGAGAGGAACGTGAATTCCTTCAGGATTACCTGGATATGCGACTCGGCCGTCTCGTCCACGACACACAAGATCGTGGCTCCCAGACCCTGGAGTCCCTCGATCAGAACCCGGGTCGCAGGGAGAATGTTGCTCCGGTTCGTTTGCTCGATCAGGGGAACGACCGGGTCGAATACCATACGGTCGATCCGTTCTGGTCCGGCCAGCGATGTCAATTCGGACAGGATCGGACCACAGTCGTTCTGGCTCTCCAGGTGTTGCGAGATCCTCGGATGATAGGTCAGGAACACCAGGCGCTCGAGGCGCACATGCTCCCGGAGATGGATACCGAGTCGTTCCGCCTGCAGGAGAATGGCATCCGGGTCCTGCGATGTCACGTAGGCTGCACGTTGATCGTTTCTCAGCCCTTCGTGGACGAAATGGAGCGCAATGGCGGTCTTCCAAGGGGAATTCGGGCCATGGAGCAGGTAGAGCTTGTCACGAATCAGCCCCCCCGTTTCGGCATCGATGAAATCCAGGCCGAAATGGGTCAATGGGTCCTGAAATGGGCTATCCACGGGCACATCCGCCAAAAAATGGTCCGCCTCACCACTCCTGTCGCACGACAGCAGCCGCCCGCGCCTCCTGCGAGTCCTCGTGTGGCACATCCGGCCGCGCGCCGTGCCCTGGTCAGGACCACCCGGGCTTCCTGCATCCCACCCTCGAGGCGATGATAGCACCTGCTCGCAAGGATCGGCAAGGCGAAAATGCAAGCGACAAGCAGGCAGGACTTGACCTTGCGCCCAGGTCCGCTACATTGGGTCCTGGCGACCTTGAACACCGGGTTCGTGGGGTTCGCATGGCGACCGTGACCGTGTAGGGATCCAACCGGCTGCGCTTGCAACACCGAATATCGCACACCAGATGACAGCTTGCTCGAGCATGCCCCGGGGCTTGCGCGGGGACGGCACCGCTGCAACGACGCGCTCCAGGAGCTGCTGGAGGTCGATACATCGCGCACGGCCGTGCTGGCACGACGTTTGAACAACCTGGGTGCACCTGCGCTCGACGGAGGACGATGAATGGACAGAACCGACCAGCATGAACGATTGAAGCAGAAGATCGACGCCCGCGACCTGGTGGTCGGGGTCGTGGGTGTGGGCTACGTGGGCCTGCCGCTCTGCACCGAGATGGGGAGGGCCGGCTATCACGTGGTCGGGTTCGAGGTGAACGCGGCCAAGGTGGACGCCTTGAACCGTGGCGTCTCCTACATCGGCGACGTTTCCGACACCGATCTGCGGGCCCTGGTCGGCGAGGGACGGCTCGAGGCCACCACGGATTTCTCCCGGCTCGCCGAGTGCGATGCGATATCGATTTGCGTTCCGACGCCGCTCAACAAGACCAAGGACCCGGACGTCTCCTACGTGGTGAAGGCCGCGGAGAGCATCTCCGAGCACCTGCACCCGGGGACGATAGTGGTCCTGGAGAGCACGACCTACCCGGGCACGACCCGGGATCTCGTCCTGCCGAGGCTCGAGCGGTCCGGCTACCGGGTGGGGGTCGATTTCTTCCTGGCTTTCTCCCCGGAGCGCGTCGATCCGGGACAGACGATCTACACGATCCGGAACACGCCCAAGGTCATGGGCGGGGTCACCCCTGCATGCACCGACATCGCGACACGGCTATACCGTGCATTCATCGAACAGGTAGTCCCGGTGTCGTCGACCGAGGTCGCGGAGACGGTCAAGCTGCTCGAGAACACCTTTCGTGCAGTGAACATTGGGTTGGTGAACGAAACGGCTATCATCTGCCGGAAGCTGGGGATGGACGTGTGGGAGGTCATCGACGCTGCAGCGACCAAGCCTTTCGGATTCATGCCGTTCTACCCCGGACCGGGGCTCGGCGGACACTGCCTTCCCATCGATCCGCTCTACCTTTCGTGGCTGTTGAAATCGCTGAACTACAACGCGCGGTTCATCGAGTTGGCCAGCGACATCAACGGCAAGATGCCCTACGTGGTGGTGGATATCGTGGGCGACGCCCTCAACGAGCAGTCCAAGGCCTTCAAGGGTTCCAGCGTTCTCATCCTCGGCGTGGCATACAAGCGTGACATCGGGGATATCCGGGAGTCTCCTGCCCTGGACATCATCGCCGTGCTCCAGGAGAAGCATTGCAGCGTCTCCTATCATGACCCCTACGTGCCGGAAATCACGGTGGGCAATCGCGTTCTGACCTCGGAACCGATCGACGGCGACCGTCTCGAGGCGTATGATTGCGTGGTGATCACGACGGACCACCGGTGTTTCGACTACCAGGACATCGTCGATCGTTCCAGGCTCGTCGTGGACACGCGAAACGCCACGCGAGCCGTGGCTCGAGGCACCGAGAAGGTGCGCAAGCTCTGACCATGCGGGTCGGTTCAGGAACGGGTAGTGAGCGCCATGGCAAAGAACATCGTCATCAGCCTCATATTCGGCACCTTGTTCGTCTGGATCGCCGTGTCCGGTGTCGATTTCGAGGTGCTCGGCGCGTCACTGGCCACCATGGACTACCTGCCGCTCGTGCCTTTCGTGCTTCTGATCGTCGTCTACCACGTTCTCAGGGTGTGGCGCTGGTCGTTGATACTCGGGCCGGCCTACCCGGTCTCCTTTCGCAGCCTGTTCAGTATCAACATGGTGGGGTTCATGGCCATCAACCTCCTCCCGGCCCGGATCGGCGAGGTGGCCCGACCCTATCTGCTGCTCGAAAAGGAGAATGTGCCGCTCGGCGCGGGACTGGCCTCGGTCCTGGTGGAGCGCATGCTCGACTTCCTCACCATGTTGCTGTTCCTGGGGGTCGTGGTCTTCCTGGTGGATCTGCCGACCACGGCAGTGACGGTGCGGGGAGAGACCTACGACATCATCGTTGTCGTGCAGCGCGTGTTCCTTGTGGCCGCGCTCCCCGCGGTAGGGGGACTCATCGGGCTCATGCTTTTCGAGCCCTGGATGTACCGGTTGTTGCATGCGACCGTGGGCCGGGTCCTTCCTGGTCTCGCCGCGCGCAGTGAGTCCTTCTTTCGCTCCTTCATGGACAACCTGAGACCCCTGAAGAATCCTCGAGTCCTCATGGTCCAGGTGGTGTTGACCCTGGTGATCTGGTCCATCACGCCGATGACCGAGTGGCTCATGTTCCGAGTGTTCCACCTCGACCACCTGGGCGCCGGCGCTGCTCTCACGGTCGTCGCCACCCTTCTCGTCGGCATGCTCATCCCCGCCCCCCCCGGTTTTGCCGGGAACTTCGAGGCATTCACCATGGGCGGACTGGCGATCTACGGCGTCACCGGCGGTGTGGCGCTCGGCTACGCCCTTGTACTCCACTGGTCGCAGTTCCTGTTGATTTTTCTCGGGGGTATGTATTTTCTCTATCGTGACGAGATCTCGTTTAGGTCCGTAGTGCGTTTTTCCAGGGAGGTCCGGTCCGGCATGCGAGAGTCCCCCGCCGGCCAGAAGTGCGGCGAGACGTCCAAGCCAATCCAGGGATCGGAGCCTGCGCCTTGACGAGATGCCCATGGATACCACACCGACAGTGCCCGTGCCCGCCGTGCCGGCACACGCAACGCAACCAGGCCTTGCCCCTGTCCCGGCGGTGCTTCACGTCGGGCAGGTGCGCGTGGCACCCCCAACGGTTCTGGCTCCCATGGAAGGGTTGACCGACGCGACCTTTCGAACACTCCTCCGCGCCATGGGCGGGTGCGGACTCGTGGTGACCGAACTGGTCAGTGCTCGAGAGCTGCGCCTGGGGACCGCTCGAGCACGCCGGGCTGCCAGGATCGCGGAGGACACCAGGCCGGTGGCGATCCAGCTCTACGGCGCCGACCCCGGGACCATGGCGGAATCCGCACGGATTTGCGAAGACGAGGGACCGGACATCATCGACATCAATATGGGCTGTCCTTCCAAGGCCGTCACCCGGCGCGGCGCCGGGGCGGCCCTCTTGCGCGACCTGGACCGGGCCGCAGCCATCGTGGGGGCGGTTCGGAAGGCCGTGAATCGCCCCGTCACCATCAAGATGCGGCTCGGTTGGGATGCCACCAGCCTCACCGCGCCGGAACTCGCCAGGCGCTGTGAACTCGAGGGCGCCGACGCCGTTGCGGTGCATGCCAGGACCCGGGAGGAGATGTACCGGGGCTCGGCGCACTGGGAGGAAATCGCGCGCGTCAAGGCAGCGGTGTCCATCCCGGTGATCGGCAACGGAGATGTCACGAGCGTCGGCTCGGCGCTCCGCATGTTGCGCGTTTCCGGGGCGGACGGTGTCATGGTCGGGCGTGCGGCGGTCCGGAACCCGTGGCTCCTGCTCCAGATATCTCAGGCATTGGCCGGCAGGCCCATCTTCCGGCCCACCCTGTCCCAGCAACGCGAGATGCTCCTCGAGCACTTTGCACGGGTGCGCGCGCGGTGCGACCATCCGGGGGCCGTTCTGGGCCGGATGAAGCGGATCATCGGCTACTGGATCGACGGGGTGCCCAACGCCGAGTCATTGAGACGGCAGGTATTCCACGCCCGTTCGCCAGACGAAGCGGTGGCCGAGGTGAACCGCTTCTTCGACCAGGCCATGCGGGAGGAAGGCACTGCCATCCGGGCCGCCGATGGGGCGGGCACGAATCGTTGCGCGCCATGCTCTTCCTTCCGGCGAGAGGGTACCGGGGAACGGGCTCGATCGGACTTTCGCAGGGCAGTGGTTTCGAATGAGCATGGAAAACCGTGACGAGACGTTCCGAACGGCGTCTCGATGGCCGTGCCAGCAGCTCGTCCGCCGGGGGCCGCGCCGGCAGGTCACGGCTGGCCGGGCTTTTCTTCCCCGGGGGAGATGACACCCCGCCGCCACAGGACGGCGACCAGGGGCACCAACAGGAGCCACTCGCCGGGCGGGGAGTGGCCTGTCCCGGATTGGGTGCACCCACACCCGTGCGCGACGTTCTCATCCGAGTTGTAGGCTCCCGCGACAGTGGTCTGCACGGAGTAGTAGTGGCCCCACAGGGCGGTGCTGAGCGTCTGGGGCGAGCTGAACGTGACGTAGTAGGACCGTCCGGGTTCCAGTGGCGGCGACGATGCGGCATCCAGGGTGAAGCTCGTACCCGAGACCTCGATGTCGGCATCCACGCCGGACACGCCGTTCGCCCCGTAGGAGAATGCGATCGGCGCGTCGACGCGAGCATACAACGTGAGCTTGTCCAGGCCGGCCTCGGAAGTTACCGCGAAGGTGAAGGATGAAGCGCTGTCCGGGATATCGACCACGTACTGGAGGCCGGCGACAGTGACACTCTGGCGCCCGGGACGGGTGGCGGTCGAGAATGCCCCATCCCGGGCGTCGGCGGTGCCGAGGGGAACGAAACGGTCGCACGACAGCAGCCCTCTCGCCGTCAGCGCCGACTGCACCGCGCCGACCGCGGAAGACCCGTTTCCAAAGGCGATTTCCGCATCGGTCAACAGGATCGAAGCGGCCATGCTGAACGCCGATCCGGCGGCCGTGTCGTCAGACAGCGGGGTGGTCACCGTCGCCAGGATCACCGGATCGATGGTGCTGTTCGCCGTTTCCGTGTCGTTGCCTGCCACCGCGGTTCGTACGTCCCACAATCCACCGCCCCAGATCTTGCCGTCTTCGTGCTCCTCGCCGTAGAGATCGTCCGGGCACCGGTGGGGGTCGGTCAGGTTGCGCGCGTATTCCGGGAGCCATTCTCCGAGCGCGTAAGCACCGATTTCCGGGTCGCCCCTCAGCGTGGCCGAGAAGTAGTCCGCGGTCCCCTCGTTCAGGCCCCCCTGGGTGCAGTCAGAGCCGTAGATGTCGTTCGTGCAGTAGAAGGCATAGTCGGACGACCCGTTGACCACCGCATGGCCGTATTCATGATAGATGACGCTGCTGTCGTAGCTGAAATCGGTGGCTTCGCCTTGTCCGAACACGATCTGCCCGGGCACGTTCCCGCTTGCGTAGGAGTAGTAGGCGTTGTCGTAGTAGCCGAGGAGCGATCGGTAGTTGACGATCGCCTGCATGGACCGGTCGATCCCGACCGCAGGGTCGTCGTTGTAGTACCCGAGCTGGTTGAAGAACCCGTGGACCCTGTCGATGTGGTAGTACATCATGACCTCCGCGAATGCGTCCGTCTGGGTCTCCTGGGTCGGTCCGCTGTCGGTGTACTCTTCGATCGGTGTGAAGTCGAAATACCAGGTCCCACCGGACTGGGAACCGGGCGTCTGCGACAGGTAGGTCGGCGGATTGTCCAGGTCGTACTGCCACACGTTGGCGTAGGAGCCGGTGAGCGTGCCGGAGCCGTCCAGTTCCTCGAGGCTGACCTCCACGGTATCGCCGTCCAGGAAGCTGTCCTCGAAGATGCTGCCCCATGCAGCCGTTCCGGCGGCGGGCAAAGGCGCGGCCGGCAAAGGCGCGGCCGGCAGAGGCGCGGCCGGCAGAGGCGCGGCCGGCAGAGGCGCGGCGGACAGAGGCGCGGCGTCCGCGGCGCCCGGGAGAATCGCGACCACGTCGCCGGTCATTCCATCGATCCGAACCGCGACCGGGCGAAAGGGGGGGGGCAGCACGAGGCCGACGTTCCACGAGCAGAACAGGCCGTCTCGAGTCGCGAGAAGCTCCAGCCGTTCGCGGGCCTCGAGGGGCTCCAGGCCGATCTCTTCGTGTAGGAGTGCGGCGGCCCGGGCTCGAGCAACCTCGCCGGACACCTCTGGCGTCAATTGTCGGGCGGCTCCGTATCCCAGTCCCGGTGCGGAGATGACGCGCAGGTGCCCGGCATGATCCAGGTTGACGGTCACCGAGAGTCCGTTCACCGGGATCCCCTCCCAGGTCCAGGTGCGTTGCAGGACCCGAATCGGCCCGAACGTCCAGGCTCGAGTTTGCGCATCCAGCCCTTGGGGTTTGGGCAGGTCCTCCGGGAACCGCTGGAACAGTTCGGAGAAGACCGCGGCATCCGAGGTGGCCGACATGACGACTTCCAGGTGTGTTCCAAGCCGGACCGCACCGTCCCGGGACAGGAAAAATCGGGCCCCCGGTCCCGCCGTGCCGGCCAGAGACTCACCCCGGGCCGGCGCCCGGCCTCCGTGGAACAGGGCGATACCCACGAGCACCAGAATCACGTTCCTGTTTTTCATGCGGATCTTCCCGAAATTCAGGTAGCTGGCCCCCTTCGACGGAGTATAGAGGCGTGCCGCAGGACTTGCAACCAAGTGTGGCACGCATCGACGAGGTTATGCGGTCCGTTCCGGGCGCATGGCCAGGTAGGCGGCGAAGAGGGTCACGAAGGCGTTTCCCAGAAGCCACGCCCGTTCGAACAGCCAGAAGGGCACGCCCGGCAGGGCCATGGGGCCGAAAGCGGTCGTCACGAGGCAGGCGGCTATCCCGATCCCGAAGCCGCCCGCGAACCGATTCAGTGTCCGGAAGGGGTAGGAGAGCAGGACGAGCGCAAGGGGAGGCAAGGCCGAGAAGAAGAGCGCGGCGAGGTTGCTGTCGGCCCCGAAGAGGGGGGTGTACCAGTGGGGAAAGCCGTAGCCCAGGAAGGGCGTAAGGCGTCCCATGGACAGGCCGAGCCATGGCAGGAAGAACAAACCCGTCCCTCCCAACAGGATCCCGAGCCAGAAGGGCGTGCCCATCGGGGGGGGGTCCCCCTTGAGCTTCCGCGTTCCGAACCGGCGGAACCACAACGCCAGCAGAAGCGACAGGCCGGCCGTCCAGAGGCCGTTCCGGACGACGACCTTGCGCAGCGCACGATCTGGCCGGATGATCCCAGCCCCCCCCTCCCCGCGGTTCTGTTTCGCCACCGGCTCGGCAGTGCGGGAAAGGAGATCCAGAACCGCGCCTGGTGTGTTGACTCCGAGCGAATACAGCAACGCCGCGGCCCCCGCCACGTGCGGCGCCGCCATCGACGTTCCCTGGAAGGGCAGGTAGGTGCTCCCCGCGGGGTTGCCTGGCTCGATGGTGTTCTGCCACACGCCGTCCGGGAACCCGTCCCCGTTCTGATCGACCGACATGTCGCCGCCAGGGGCGGTCAGGTCGATCTTGCCACCCCGGTTCGAATAGGGGGCCAGCCGTCCATCGAACCTCGAGGCTGCCACAGCGATGACGTCCGGGTAGCCTGCCGGGTAACCCGGCTGGTAGCGCCCCTGGTTCCCTGCCGCAGCCACCACGGTCACGCCGTGTCGGATCGCGTAGCGGCAGGCATCCTCGAGGATGGCGCTCTTCCGCGTGCTGCCCAGACTCAGGTTGATGACCTGCGCCCCTTCGTCCACCGCGAAACGGATCCCATCCGCGATGTCGGCCGTTCCGCCCATTCCGGATTCGTCCAGCACCTTGACCGGCATGATCCGCACCCGGTCGGCCATGCCTGCCGCGCCGACCCCGTTGCCGGTGACTTCGGCGATGGTGGCCGCCACGTGGGTCCCGTGACCGTGGTCGTCATCCGGTGTGGTATCGTCGTGGACGAAGTCGTATCCGGAGACAAAGCTTCGAGACGACAGGTCCTCAACGCGCTTGAAGCCCTTCCGGTCCCGCGCGGTGACGCCCGTGTCGAGGACCGCGACGATGACGCCCTCACCGCGTGTTATCGGCAGGGAGGCCGGCACACCGACCGCCTCGAGGTGCCACTGCCTCGAGTAGAGCGGATCATTGGGCACGCCATAGGCCTCGTACTGGATCTCGAGTTCCACCGCCTCGACGCGGTCATCGCCCTCGAGCGCGGCCCGCAGCCGTTTCACGTCCTGCTCGGTGCCCGGGGCGCGGTAGATCAACTCGTCGGGGTGATCGGCATTGTTTATCCGCCAGGTGCTGATGTGGAGTTCCCTGGCCAGATTCTGGCGTTCCACGACGTCCAGGTCGTCCCGCAGGTCGATGAGGACGCGGAAGGGCGCCGCGTTCGGGGCCTCATCAGCCTTGCTGGCAGGAGCGGCGGCATCGTTCCCCTGCGGCGGTGGTTCGGCCAGTGCCGGTGCCGGCAACAGCAGTGCCGTCGCGAGAAACGAGGCTACCCGGATGACGTGGCGGTTCGTGCAACTCATGACAGGCTCCCTGAATGTTGTTGCTTCTCAACCCGGTCCACATCCAGGACCGGTCCGGTCATGTCGATCGACGCGAGGTCGTGCCGTACGACGCCGAATACGCGCACCGGGTCCCCGTCCCGAAGGCCCGAGTCGACCTCTCCGCGGAGAGGATACACCGTCCCGTCGCGTCGCTCCAGTACCCACGCGCCGGAAAAGGGCGAAATCCTCAACACGCCGTCGAGATGAACCTGCACCATGCCTCTCCTGCCATTCGAAATGGAGATGTTCGCCACCTTTCTATCATACGCTCCGCTATCGCGTGTATTGCATCGTGAACGGCCCTCCTGGTGCGGCGATTCGGTCCTGCCGATTGGGGGGGGGCATGTGGGTCCGCCCCACCGAACCGCCAGGCGTTGTGCGGCGGTGACGCCGACCGTGTTACGTCGGGGCGTCGGGGCGGGTTTGAAACCCGCCCCACCGTGTTACGCCGTGCGTCCACGGCGGTGACGTCGTCCGGGTCACGCCGCGCGTCCACGTCGGTGACGTCGTCCGTGTCACGCCGCGCGTCCACGTCGGGGCGGCCG
>JAJRTE010000285.1 GCA_024278455.1 Myxococcota bacterium | reverse complement strand
TCCTCGATCGTCACCTATCCCGCGATCACGCACCTGTCCTCCCGGTTGATTGGGCACCCAGACGTCGATGTGTGGAACCATGCCTGGGGATTCTGGTGGGTGAAGACCCAGCTTTTCGACCAGGGGAAGCTCCCGCTCTTCACGGAGATGATTGGATATCCCAAGGGCGGCAGGCTCTACTTCATCGATCCACTCAACGCGCTCATTGCAGCACCGTTGCAGGCCTTGCTGGGTCTCGTGCCGGCCTACAACCTGGTCCTGATGGCCGAACTGGCCTTCTCCGGCATCGCGACCCACTGGCTGGCTCGAGAGGTGGGCGTCTCCTCGAGGGGAGCGCTCCTGGCCGGAGTCCTGGTCTGCGCGAGCCCGGTCCTCCGCTGTGAGATGCACAACGGTATCACCGAGGTCGGAAACGTGGGATGGCTCGCACTCTCCATGGCCGCCATCCATCGTGCCATGGGCACTGGACGCCTTCGCCATGCCTTCCTGGCCGGGGGAGCCACTGCCCTCGCGTTCGTGGCTTGCTGGTATCATGGCGTGGCTGCCGGTGGCGTCGCCGTACTCCTGGCCGCCCGGAACCTGGTCCGTAGCCGGCCGGGGTTCGATGCCTTGAGGCAGAAGGCGAAACCGGCCGCGGTCTACCTGGCGACCGCCTTGATCCTCGCCGCGCCCTTTTGGATGGCCTTCCTGTGGACTCTCGAGGGGGATGGCTCGATCATCAAGCGCCTGCCGGGGTTGAACCGGTTCCTCGTCCATCACAATGCCACCGACCTGCTCTCCTTTTTCGTGCCCGGGCGATACCACAGTCCGGATCTGTGGCGGGACTACGGGGAACGCTTCCTCCACACCACCTACCTCGGGTACACGGGGCTCCTGGCAGCGGTATTCGGAGTTCGGCGTGCTTCCGCCCGGCCCTGGATCCTGGTGGGAAGCGCGTTCGCCGTGCTCGCCCTGGGACCCTACTTGTTCGTCGCCGGCCGGTTCGTCACTGCTGGCAAGTACCTCGTACCGCTTCCTTTCGCCGTGCTTTCCCATGGAATCGGGCTGATGGCCATCACGCACCCGGCCCGGATGGTCATCGTCGCGCTGATCTGCCTCTCGATCGTGGCAGGATTGGGGCTGGACCGACTCGAGGCCAGCTTTCCTTCCTACCGGCATGCCCTGACTGTGGCATTGCTCGGCGCCGGGCTGGTCGAGCTGCTGCTGTTCGCACCCGGACCGTTCCCCATGTCGATGGCACCGGCGGAAGTGGGGCCGGGTATTCGCGCCATCGCCATGGACCCTGAACCTGGCGCCATTCTCGACGTGCCGGTCCAGTACCTGGACACGATGCGAACCAGCCGGTACCTGTACGAGCAGACCGTGCACCGGCGTCCGACACCCTATGTTGTCAATGTCCGGGCGCAGTCCACGCCATGGCTGCACCAGAGCTACATCTACCAGTGGATTCGCGCGCTTCCCGGGACCAGGCAGGTGACGATGCTCGATGACCTCAAGGCGGCTCCGCGCGCACGGCTCCTCGACAGCATCGTCCGCGACTTCATCGCCGCCGGCTACCGGTACATCGTGGTGCACCGGCGCATCGTATCACCGCCGTTCGGTGCCTGGCCCTACCGCCACCTGTTCGACCCGGTGCTCGGGCCGCCCGAGGCCACGCCAGACGGGCTGTGGGTGTACCGTCTTCCCTCGAGTCCGTCCAGCGTCCCCGGTCGGACACGGCCCCCGGCCGCGCCTGGGGGCACGAGCGACGACGCAGGTGGCTCGAGCACCACAGGAGGTTCGTGATGCCCGGCGTGCCTTCCCGCCGCCTCTCCATGCCGCGCCTGCTGCTGTTCTCCACGGCCTCCACGGTCCTGTTCTTCGTGATCGCGGAGATGATCGCTCGAGCCTTCGCTCCCGCCGACTGCACGAGCCCGGCGAGGTTCGCCCGGTACCTCGAGGCCATCGACAGCCACGGTCCGGTGGACCTGAAGACATCCCTCGAGCGGTCGTTGCCCATGCCCTACGATCCCTACTTGATCTGGCACCCGGTGCTCAACTATCGTGGACCCAACCTGGGGGTGGAGGTCGTGCACAACAGCCAGGGACTCCGGTCGCCCGAGATTCCCCTGGCTCCCCCGCCGGGCACGGCTCGAGTCCTTCTCACCGGGGACTCCACCATCTACGGCCACGGCGTTCCCGGGGAATCGACCGTCCGCGCCGGCCTGGAGGCTGAACTCGCGCGCCGGTTCCCTGGAAGGACGATCCAGGTCATCAACGGAGGCGTCCCGGGCTACTCGTCCCTCCAGGCACTGAACCAGTTGCGGCGCATCACCGGACGGTACCACCCCGACATCGTGGTGGTGGCCAACATCTGGAGCGACTGCGCCCTGGACACATTCGAGGACAAGGCAGTCATCTACGGAACCGGGGTCGCCGAGCCGCTCAACCGTGCCGCCCAGTGGGTCGACGAACGGCTGTCCCCGAGGAGTGCGCTCTATTGCGCGGCCCGCCACCTGGTCTACCGGCTGCGGCACCGCGAATGCCAGGGCATGCCTCCCTTGTGCGGCCCGGACGAAGCGAAGCTCGGCAAGACACCGGCGAACGTCGTGGCCCAACCAGGGACCAAGCGCCCTCCCGCTGGCCGGCCTCGAGTCCGCCTCGAGGACTACCGGGCCAACCTGCAGGCACTCGAGGCCCGATCGAGGAAGCTGGGCGCGGTGACGGTGTTCATGATGCTCGCCAATGGGGTGGAACTGGGCGAGTACGACGATCCGGACGGAACCATGGGGGACTACCCGGCCTACCGGGAGGTCATGCGGGCGGTTGCGCGGGAAGCCGGCGCACCCCTGCTCGAGCTGACACCGCTGTTCCGACAAGCGCGCGAAGCCGGGAGCGGCCCCCTGTTCCTCGACCGGGTCCATCCGAACGCCACCGGCCACCGGCTGATGGCAGCCGCCCTGGCGGAACGCCTCGCAGACACCCCGGAAACTCGAGCCGCGCTGCAAAGGGCCGACAGATGAAAGACGTGCGACACGCCAGATGCCGGCGGCGGGCCGGGGAACCATGGGGGAAAGGCCACAGAGCACTGCCCGCAATCGTGCTCCTCGCGGCCGTGCTCCTGCCGGTACAGTTCGGCGCGGGATGCGCGCGAGACCCTTGCGAACGCGAACGGGAGACGCGGCCAGGGTGGAACGAGGTCGAGGGCGTCCCCGAGCGCCCCTATCTCGAGCTGCCCGCGCCGGAATGGGGGTGCGGCCAGGGCGACCAGGACCGATCGCGCCTCGGCTGCCCGCGGCTGGTCAACGGCGAAGAGGCGCTGACCGCGAACCTGGACCGGGCCGCATCGGGCTCGGTGCCGGGCTACCGGGTGTACATGCTCACCTCCCCGGACGGCCGTCGGTGGGGTGAGCCAATCCCCATCGCGGCGGCCTTCTCCAGCCTTGGGCTATACGCAACCGACTCGGCACTCTACCTGTTCGGCAGCTCGCAGATACCGGTGTTCACCCCCTACGCGGTGATAACGGCCCTTCGCACCACGGACCTCGAGCACTGGGAAGGGTGCGCGTGGAACATCTGCCGGGAGGTCAACAAGGGGCTCGTCGATACCCAGCCGGTTCGGCTCGAGGACGGTGGCCTTCGTATGTGGTACTACTCGGTGCCCAATCTCCCTGGAGGGCGTCCCTTCGATCCGGCCAGGCTCCACGGGGTCCACACCCTCGCGTTCGCCGATCTTCTCGACAGATGGTTCTTTGCTCGAGGCATCGGATTCGCCGACGTGGACCTTGCCGACCCGTCGGTAGCATTCCTGGCCGGACGCTGGTACCTTGCCGCGAGCCAGACGGCCAACCGTGTGATTCTGGCCGAATCGGCGGACGGCCTCTCGTTTCGTGCGACGGGTACGGCCCTGGCCGGGGTATCGGTCCCCTATCTGTTCACCGATGCCGGTACGTTGAAGCTGCTGGTGCAACGCTACCAGGACGGAGCCGGCCCCTGGCCGTGGGTGTTCTCTTCTCGAGATGGCCGCACGTGGAGCGATCAGGGGCCGGTGGTGCAGGGCAAGCCTGCTCGAGGCTGCACCTCACCGGTCATGGCCAGGTTCCGGGGCCGGTACGTGCTGTTCTGCGCGACACCGGAGGGAGGATAGCGTGCTTGAAATCTGCTTTCGGTTGTGGCGGCCGACAATCGAGACCGGGGAGACAACCTGTGCTTCGGCGACGTTGCCAGCGTCCTGGCAGCGTTCCTGCCAGGTTCGACGGGTGTCCTCGCGGGGGAGGTCTTTCAATTGTGAGGCGTGGGGGTACCCTCCCGCAGTTGATTCTGGATCCAACGCGCCACGATGCCCTCGAGGGTTGCGAGCGGGATGGCGCCATGCTCGAGCACCACGTCGTGGAACTGTTTGAGGTCGAACTGTGGTCCGAGGGCAGCCTCGGCGGTGCTTCGCAGGGCATCGATGGCCATCCTGCCGATCATGTATGAGAGGGCCTGTCCGGGCATGCAGATATAGCGGTCCACTTCGATCACCGCTTCCGCTTCGCCGTGAGCCGTGCAGGCCAGCAACTCCGAGATGGCCTTCTCCCGGCTCCAGCCCATGGCGTGGATGCCGGTATCGATCATGAGCCTTGCCGCTCGCCAGACCTGGTAGTTCAACATGCCGAACCGGGCGAGCTGCGAGGAGTAGAGGCCCATTTCGTCGGCGAGGCGTTCGGCGTAGAGCGCCCAGCCCTCGACGTAAGCGGTCTGCCCCAGGTGTCGCCGGAACGCCGGAAGCTTGTGCAGGTCCTGGGCTATGGCAATCTGGAGGTGATGTCCCGGGACCGCTTCGTGGAATGCGAGCGCCTCGAGGTTGAAGATGGGGCGCTGGTGCGGGTGGTGCGTGTTCACATTGTAGTAGGCGGGACGCAGCCCGTCGTCGGGGGCACGGGAGTAGAAGCCGGATGGGGCGTCGATTTCCCGGAAGCGTTCGACGGGACGCACCTCGCACTGCCGTGCCGGCAGGCGGCCGAAGTAGTCCGGAAGCGCGGCCTGGGCCCGCTCGAGCAGTTCGCGGTTGTACTCGAGGAGCGCCTTCCTGTCGGGCAGATACTGGTCCTTTCGCGCCTTGATCGTCTCGACGATGTCCCTGATGCTGGTGGCGCCGCGTTCCCGCTGCCCAATCTCCACCATCTCGGCGTGGAGCCGGCGGATCTCCTGTCGCCCCAACTCGTGGATATCCTCGGGGGAGTCACCCCGGCCGGTGTACAGCCTGATGAGATAGCGATAGTATTCCGCGCCGCCGGGCATGCCGCATAGCCCAGGGGTCGTGCGTGCGACGGGGAGGTAAGTCTTTTCGAGGAAGTCGGCATGGCGTCCCAGGGCAGGGTAGACGATCTTCTCCACGACATCGGCCAGTTCCTGCTTCTGCCGGTCGAACTGCTCCTGGGTCATGCCCTCCGGGGGCGGGCCTGAAGGGATGAAGGCGGACTTCTCCGGGGGGGTCGCCAGGATACGTTGAAGCTGTGCTGTCAGCCTGCCGACACCGATCCTGGACGCGGTCATCCCCTTGGCGATGCCATCGGAGAGCCGCTGCTCCACCGTGGCGAACAGATTGGCGCTGCCGCGGAACCTCTCGAGCAGCCGCTCGAATGCGCCACGCGGGTGCAGGGGCTGCCTTTCGGAGAACTCGGCGAGCCACGTAGTGGGACCGTGGAGGGGATTGATCGTCCATTCGTCGTCCTGGAACGGTTCCGCTGCCAGTTCCAGCTCGAGCATGGACTTCAGGGCCACGTAGGTGGTCGCATGCTGGCCGTTCACTGCTTCGGGGGGGATGGTGTGGAACCGCTCGACCAGGTCGTGGATCTTCGCGAAATAGGCTGCTCGAGCCTCCGCGGAGTAGTCTGGCAGGAGATGATCGTAGCGATGGTCGCCCAGGTCGGTAGCCATCGTGGGATTCCGTTCGAGCAATATCTCCCAATAGGCGTCGGCGGTATCCAGCAGTTGTGCAACCGCTTCCTCGGAACGTTTTTGGTTCATCGTTTGTTCTCTTTCGGTACGCCTCCAGCCGCTGCCGGGGGACAATCGTGTCATGCCGTGTTCGGGCGGTCAATATAACACGAGATTCCGCCCTGTCGCCATTTGTCCCAAGATCGGCGATTGATTTTGGGCCATTCGCGGTTTCCGGTCAACGGAGACAGGGGCGCTCATCGATGCTCAGGATCACGCCAACGAACACCAGCACCAGCACAACGAAGACCCGCGATACCCTTCCCATGGAAACTCCTCCCTTCGCTTGGGTTCAGGAGTAGGGAGGTACAGGCCGCATTCCAGTAGGTGCGTCGAGGCCGGTGTCCGGTGTCTCTCGCGTGCCGGACAGGACCAAGGAAGTATCCGCCGCAGCGCGCAAGCTCGCGGGCTTCCCCAGGTTGCGGTCGGACCGCGCCAGGTCAGGACCCTGGCGAGACGTCCACGCGGTTCCTTCCGCCCGTCTTGGCCCGGTACAGGGCCTGGTCGGCCAATTGTATGAGTTCCCTCTCGGTCTCAACGCCCTGCTCGGGGTAGGAGGCACCACCGACGCTAATGGTGACCCGAATCGTCCGGCCGCCTTCTGACAGGGCGCTATCCTCCACGGTACGGCGGACCCGCTCCCCCACGGCACGCAAATCGGCGCAGGACGCCGCCGGGAGCACGGCGAGGAACTCCTCACCACCGTAGCGCAGCAGCACGTCCCCTTGCCGCAGGGAAGCCCGGGCCAGGCGGGCGACTGCCTTGAGCACCCGGTCCCCCGCCAGGTGCCCATAGGTATCGTTGACCGACTTGAAGTGGTCGATATCGACCATCAGGACGCCGACCGGCGCCTGAGCGCGCACAGCCCGGCCGAACTCCTCGTGCAGGCGTCCGAGCCCGAACCGCCGGTTGTAGACGCCTGTGAGTGGGTCGAGCGCTGCGAGACGCTCGAGCCGGTCATGCACCAGCGCATTGTTGAATGCGAGTCCGAGTCCCTGGAGGAACAGGTCCAGCCTAGCATGATGGTCCGACGTGAACGACGTTGTCCCGGCAAGCACGACGACCCCCAAGGGCGTGCTCTTGTAGGAGATCGGCAGGATCACCACCTCGCGGGGCCGGAGATGCACGAGCACGGCGTCCACCAGCACCTCTTCCGGGATCGCGAGGACCTGCTTCGTCCCCTTCTCGAAGCTCTCGCGGACGTGGTCGCTGGCAGCCACCTGGTCGGGGTTCTCGATGCCGGACGACACGGCAACTTCGAGTTGCCCCCCGACATCATAGAGGACGGCGCCGCCGACGGCGCCGGTGTGGTCGAAAAACTGGTGCAAGGCGTTGTCCGCGAGCTGGGTCATCCTGAGTTCACAGGTCAACATCTCGGAGAACGATCGCACCGCTTCCTGCGTGCGCATCGAGTTGGCCAGCGCCTCGACGAGCCTGTTGAACGCGGCGGCGCTCGCCCCGATCTCGTCATCCGAATCCACCCGGAGGGAGCAGGTTTCCGGGGAACACCGCGACAGATCGCGGCTGAACGTCATCTCGTGGAGGTTGCGCTCGACGTGGTGCATGCCGTCCGCGAGAATGCGCAACCGGCCTCCCACGGTCCAGCGGGCGAGCGCGTAGTTGAAAACCGCCACCAGGATTCCAGCGGCGGTGCAGGCGAAGAAAAAGGCCGGCCGCAGCACGACTTCAGGCGGGACACCGAACAGCAGCACGAAGAATGGGAACGCGACACCGATTCCGACACCGAACGCGACCATCCAGATAGCCAGGTCGTGGAATATTTTGCTTGTCAGCCGCATGTTCTCCCCGTCGAGCCCGTGGTGATAGCGTTGTCCTCGCTCCGCCGGCCGCGGGGCTGCGAATCACGGGGCATGCCGCCACGCCGCGCCACCGAGAGGGGGAGGGTGCGGAAGATGGGGGCGACACGGCGACGGAGAGGACCGCTCGCGTCTCGAAAACCGGCTGCACCGCCTCCTCCATCAGCAACGGCTGCAGCGTGAAGGATGACCTGTCCCGCGTGCTCGGCTGTGTCTCGAGCACACCAGATTCTTGGCCGGGAGTCAACAGTCTCTGGCCGGGGGAACGGCAAAAAGGAGAGCAGGTTGTCGTGTTGGGGAAGGACCGTCTGGGCCCTTGCCGTCTCCGCGTATCTTGGGTTGGTCTGGCCTGCCGGGCGTGTGACAGGACGGACGACAGGGGCGCGTGGTGCTTTCCGGGGCGCTGTGACGGGCCGGATTCCGAGGTCCTCATCCCCCTCCTTCTCCCGCGTTGCAACGAGAAGCCCGGTATCTCCTTGAGTTTTCCGGCGCTTTCGTCTATGATGGGTGGTCAGTCTTCGCGCCGCCAGATGTCATGACAATGGCTCACGGATCGATCGACCCAAGCCTTGCGAACAGCCGAGTGATGTGACCTGGGGAGCCTCTTGGAAAAGCCTCAACGCCCGATCCTCCTGATCGACGATGAGCCCATGAACCAGCTTCTGGTGCATGACTACTTGCTGGCGTTCGGCTACCAGGTCATCGTGGCGTCTTCGGCAGAGGAAGGCATGGTGCTGATCGGTGAGACCAGGCCTGCCATGGTCCTGCTGGACCTGACGTTGCCCGGCATGGACGGACTGGAGGCGGCGAAGCGGATTCGGCGGACTCCGGCGAGCGCCCGGCTGCCCATCGTGGTCCTCTCCGGGGTGGCGAGCGAAGAGTGTATCCTGCGTTGTCTCGAGGCTGGTTGCAATGCGTACCTGGCCAAGCCTTTTCCGCTGGACGAGCTTCTGAGCCTGGTCAAGACCTACACCGGGAACGGGGAGACGGCGTGATCCCGGGAAACCGCATCGAGGAGGCTTCCCGCTTGACAACAATACGGGCTCGAATCTATGTAGTCACGATTCGACCTGGAACATCAGAGAGTCACGAATCATGCGCCATGCGTCGCTGACATCGCCCGTCTGGCCGCCGGTTCGGGGATGGCCCGTTGTCCTGGTCTTGGCCGGGACGGTCGCCGGGACATGGGGATGTCTCGAGGGAGCCGCCGGGTCCGGCACGCTGCCCACCTTTCCCGAATTCGAGGAAGCCACCGGCACACCGGGAGAAACGGTCGGGGCCGTCAAGGTCACCGACCCGGCGCGCCTGCCCGGAGGCCCGGCCGCCACCGCTCGTGCCGGGGATTACCTCCTCTACAACGACATGCTCGAGGTCGTCATCGCCGATATCCCCCACGCCTACGGGTTCGCCGAGACCGGCGGAAACATCCTGGACGCTGCCCTGAGGGGCCAGGGAAACGATCAACTCGCGCAACTCTTCACCTATCTCGATGACACCTTCCCGAGGCAACTGGTCTACGACCGCATCTACGTGACGCAAAACGGCTCCGTGCACCCGGTCGCCGAGATCGTGGTTACCGGCCATGACTCGGCCAATCCCAGGCTGCTCGGGGTGACACGCTACCTGGTCGAGGCCGGACGCCCGTGGGTAAGGCTGGTCACCGAGATCACCAACACGGGCACCAGCGTGGTGAAGGACTACGAACTTGGGGACAGTATCCAGTGGGGCATGACGGAACACTATGTGCCAGGCTACGGCACCGGCGTCTCGGGTCGCGCCACCCATTCTCCCTGGGTCGCCGGCATCGGGGAAGGCGTCTCCTACGGCCTGTCGACACGCCTGCGCACCCTGGCAGGTCCACACGGCTCGAACTGGTCCGACATGAAGACCGGCACGGTTGACCTGAGCCCCGGGGGGCGCGTGAGCTACGAGCGCACCTTTCACGTGGGCACCGGAGATACCGAATCGATAGCCGCGCCGGCCATGGAGGCCAGGGGTGACGTTGCCGCTCGCGTCACGGGGCGGGCACTGGAGATGGGCTCCGGGGCCCCTGTCGCCGGGACGCGGATCGAGGCCCGCTCCGCTCTGAACGACCGTCCCGCGGGCATTGCCATCACCGATACCCAAGGGCGGTTCACCCTGACCCTCCCTCCTTCCGAATACCTGCTCTCCGCGTCTCACCGTGCTCGAGGCGTCGCGGTAGCGCATGTCCCGGTGGACCTCACTCGAGGCACCCCCGCGCCGGTGACCATCGAATTGACGCCACCCAGCACCCTGATGTTTCGCGTGGAAGAAGCCGGAAAAGGCCCGATACCGTGCAAGCTTACGTTCAGGGGAGTCGATGGTACGCCCGACCCCGACTTCGGCCATCCATCCCACGCGCCCGGGTCGATGAACGTGTACTACTCCGCCACCGGGCAGGGAAGCCTCGAACTCCCACCCGGCCGCTACCAGGTCACCGTGTCCCGCGGAATCGAGTATGGTATCCGCACGGAAGTGCTCACCCTTCCCGCCGGGGAGGAACAGGTGCTCGCCGTCACGCTCGTTCGGGAAGTGGATACCTCGGGGTACCTCGCCGCCGACTTCAACCAGCTCTCCCGCCATTCCAGCAACGCCTGGGTCGAGCCCGATGCCCTCATCCTCGCCAACCTGGCCGAAGGCGTCGAGATCATCGCCATCACCGACATCGAGCACGTTACCGACCTCGAGCCCCTGGTTGTTTCCATGGGGTTCGATGACCGGATCAAGGTGTTCCCCGGGCAGCAGATGGTCAGTCCCGTGTTTGGGAGCATCAATGTGTTTCCGATGGTTGCCGACCCGAGCGGGGTGCGCGCAGTCTTCGATGCGCACGGCAAGATGCCACGCGACATCTTCGACGCGCTGAGCCAGGGAAACCCGGACAGCGTGTTCCAGATCAACCAGCCTCGAGAGGGTGATGAGGGGTATTTCAACCTCCTCAGGCTCGATCCCCAAACCGGCGAACCGGAGGACCCGGCTTTCAGCTTCGGATTCCACGCCATCGAGGTTTTCAGCGGGAAGCGGATGAAGAACGCCTCGGTCGTGCTCCGTGACTGGTTCTTGCTCCTGAATCGGGGCTACGCTTTCACCGCTACCGGCAATTCCAACTCGAGGCGGATCACGACCCAGGAGCGGGGCTACCCGCGGAACTACATCGGGGTCGACGCCGAAGATCTTTCCGGCGTGACAGCGGAGGCGCTGGCGACAGCGGTACGAGACAGCAGGAACGTCGTGGTCACCAACGGACCTTTCATCAGGCTGGTGGCCAACGACGTGGGGCGGATCGGCTCCATGGTCCCGGCCCTGCCCGACGAGCAGGACGGCCCGAAGGTCTCCCTGGCCCTGAGCGTAGATGCTCCGGGGTGGATCGACATCGACGAGATAGAGATCGTGGCCAATGGGGAGGTGATTCGCCGTCTTCAGGTACCCCCATCGGACAAGCGGCCCCGGTTCCAGGATGTGATCGAGGAGCACCCGGAGTCCGACACCTGGTACGTGGTCATCGTGCGAGGCTACGACAGCCTCGAACCGGTCGTCACGCGGTACAAGGGAACCACCATTACGCCGTTCGCGTTCACCAACCCCATCTGGGTCGACGTGGACGGCGACGGCGCGTTCACTCCCAGGTATCCGGCCAGGCCCCCGGCACCGGACTACCGGGGACGACCGATAGAATACATAGGCCTGCCATGACGAGGGTGGAGGGTAAGATGAGCGAAATGAACCAGCAGGAACTGGAGCGACTGGTCGAAATCGTGGCCCGGCAGGTCAAGGCCCGGATGTCGCCCGGGACGTTTGCCGAGCCGGCGGTAGTGACCTGCGACAGCCCGACATGCACTACCTGCACCGCCACGTCCGCCGACTGCACCGGCTCCGGCCGCTGTGCCGCGGTCAAGACCGTGGCCGTCCAGAACATCCTGGCAAACGGTGCTGCTCGAGTCGGCGCGGCTCCGGGTATCGGGGTGGTGGATCCGTCCATTGCTGGCATGATCGACCACACGTTGCTCAAGCCCGAGGCCACGAGGGAGCAGCTCGAGAAGCTCTGCAACGAAGCGATCCAGTATGGATTCGCCACCGTATGCGTGAACTCGGCCAACATCCCGTTCGTGGCCCGCCTGCTCCGCGGAACAGCGGTCAAACCTATCGCGGTCGTGGGATTCCCGCTGGGCGCGAGCCTGTCATCGGCCAAGGCGTTCGAGGCCCGGGAGGCCATCCGCAACGGTGCCCTGGAAATCGACATGGTCATCAACGTGGGGGCGCTGAAGAGCCGGGACTATGTGACCGTGGTGGAAGACATCAAGCGGGTCGTGGAAGCCTCCCGGCCGTACAAAGTCAAAGTCATCATCGAGACCGGGCTCCTTACGGACGAGGAAAAGGTCATCGCCTGTACGCTCGCCAAGGCCGCGGGCGCCCATTTCGTCAAGACGTCCACGGGCTTCGGTCCTGGAGGCGCCACGGTGGAGGATGTCCGGCTCATGCGGCGCGTCGTGGGCAAGGACATGGAGGTCAAGGCGTCCGGCGGGATCAGGACCAAGGAAGATGCCGAGGCCATGCGAAAGGCGGGAGCGGACCGCATCGGTGCCAGCGCGTCGGTGGCGATCGCAACGGGAAAACGGACGGCGAACACGAAACAGAAGGGATACTGAGGTGGACAAGGAAGCCCTACCGACTCGAGTATGTCTCATCGTGCTGGATGGGTGCGGTGTCGGCGCGATGCCGGACGCTGCGGACTACGGCGACGAGGGTGCCGACACGCTGGGGCATGCCATCCAGGCTGCCGGCCGAGTGGCACTTCCCAACTTGACAGCGTTCGGGTTGGGAACCATCCACCCCGCCACCGGTCTCCCCCCCCCAGCAAGGCCTCGAGCATTCCATGGCCGAATGGCCGAGCTGGCTCGAGGCAAGGACACGGCAACCGGCCACTGGGAGATCATGGGTGTGGTCACTGACACCGTGTTCCGGACCTTCCCGGAGGGTTTCCCCAGGCCCTGGATCGACAGCTTCAGCCACCGGGTCGGCAGAGGCGTGCTTGGCAACAAGCCAGCGTCGGGGACCGAGATAATCCAGGAACTGGGCGCCCGACACCAGGAAACCGGGGACCTCATCGTGTACACGTCTGCCGACAGTGTTTTCCAGGTCGCGGCCCACGAGGAGACCGTCCCACTCGAGGAGCTGTACCACTGTTGCGAAGTCGCCTACGACCTCGTGACGCCCAAGGGCGTGGCTCGAGTCATCGCGCGCCCTTTCCGCGGCACGCCGGGCAACTACTGGCGCACCGAGAACCGCCACGACTACACGGTTCCGCCCCCTCGCCCCACGGTCATGCAGAAGCTGGATGCCGCCGGCATACCGGTGACCGGAGTGGGTAAGATTCGGGACATCTATGCCGGAGCCGGTGTCACGCACCACGTCAAGGCGACCAACAACCACGACATCACGGCCCGCACCATCGAGCTGCTGCAGCAGGGGCGTGGCGGCCTGATTTTCGCCAACCTGGTGGATTTCGACATGTTGTATGGCCACCGGCGCAATGTCGAGGGTTTCGTCCGGGCCCTCGAGGCGTTTGATCGTGCCGTTCCGTCTCTGATCCAGGCCCTTGGTACCGATGGCCTGCTCATCCTCACCGCGGACCATGGCAACGACCCCACGGCAGGCGGCACGGACCACTGCAGGGAGTATGTACCGCTGCTGGTCTTCAACCCTCGGCGGCAGGTCGGGCATCCGCTGGGGGTTCGGAGCACATTTGCGGATATCGGGGCCACCGTAGCAGACTTGTTTGGCGTCGAGGGGACGGGACTCGGCACCAGCTTCCTCGCCAACGTGACATGAAAGGGTGTTTACGTGATAGTTGTTGATGTGATCGAGCAAAAGAGAGAACGCCGCCCGCTGACCCCCAGCCACTGCGCTTGCCTTGTGAACGCCGCCCGGGACGGCACCCTGGCCCCGTACCAGTTGGCCGCCTTCAACGTGGCCGCCGCGGTCAACGGCCTCTCCAGTGAGGAGCGAGACATGCTGGGCGGGCTGCGGACCCAGGCCGGTATCCCGCCGGAACGGTTCGAACTCCGGGACATCGGGCTCGACCGGCCCATCCATGGCGGCAAGCTCGAGCAGACTTCAGGGCCATACCACGACATGATTCGGCGGAAGATCGCTGGAGAGGCCCTTTCCACGGGTGAGATCGCCGCCTTCGTGCGCGGGGTCGCTGACGAGTCGGTTCGCGATGAAGAGATCGCCGCATTCTGCATGGCTGTGTACCTCCGGGGCATGAATCCCGGTGAAGTCCTGGCGCTGACACGTGCCATGCTCCATTCCGGCGAGGTGCTCGAGTGGGACGGTCTCCCGGGGCCGGCCGTGGACAAGCACTCCACCGGCGGTGTGGGCGACAAGGTATCCCTGCCGCTGACAGGCGTACTCGTGGCGTGCGGCGCCTGCGTCCCCATGATCAGCGGGCGGGGCCTGGGCCATACGGGTGGAACGCTCGACAAGCTCCAGGCGATTCCCGGATACCGCATCGACCTGGGACCGGAGGCGATGCGCCAACATTTGAACGAGGTGCGAGCGGTCATCACGGGACAAACTACCTCGTTGGCTCCGGCGGACCGACGTCTCTACGCCATCCGCGACGTGACCGGCACGGTCAGCTCCATTCCGCTGATCACAGCATCGATCCTATCCAAGAAGCTCGCGGAAGGTATCCAGGCCCTGGTGCTGGATGTCAAGGTGGGGTCAGGGGCCTTCATGGAGACCCGGGAGGATGCCGAGCGGCTGGCGGACAGCCTTGCTCGAGTCGGCTCGGCGGCCGGTGTCCGTGTCAGCGCCTTGCTGACCCGGATGGACGAACCGCTGGGGGTGGCCATCGGCAACGCCAACGAGGTCGCCGAGTCCGTCGCGTGCCTCCGGGGTGAGGGCCCCCAAGACCTCGAGACCCTGGTCGTCGCACTTGCGACCGAACTCCTGGTCGATACCGGTCTGGCGGCAGACCACGAGCACGCTTCCCAAAAAGCCCTCGAGGCGATCCACTCCGGGCGCGCTCTCGCGGCGTTTCGCCGCATGGTCGAGGCCCAGGGGGGAGATACGCGCGTCATCGACGACCCGTCCCGTTTGCCCTCGGCAGCGTTGATCCACAAGGTGGTTGCGCCGCACGACGGATATCTCCAACGGGTCGACGCGCGGCGGGTGGGACGCGCCCTGATAGCCCTCGGCGGCGGCCGCCGGGTCCAGGAAGACATCGTGGACCACGCGGTGGGTATCTTGCAATTGCGCAAGGTCGGTGCCCGCGTCGCCTGTGGAGAACCCGTCCTCGAAGTTTCCGCCAACGACGACAGACGATTGCAGGATGCCCTGCCATTGCTGGAAGGAGCGATCCTCGTGGGACCGGACGCGCTGCCGGCGGCGCCCCTGATCCTGGCCCGAAAGCGCGCCCCGGCCCAGTCGTGCGACAGCACACCAGCAAGGACACCGGGCGCTTAGCCACCCGGTTCAACCCCACCAACAAGGGAAGCAGGTGACATGAACCCAACAATTGAACGACTCTACGCCGCTCGAGACGCCCTGGCACGCTGGCAAGCCTCCCCTCCCCCGGTTGCGATAGCCACGGGATCCGGCTACGCCTGGCTGGTGGAGCAGTTGGAGGGGGCCCGCAGCATTGCATTCGGGGATATCCCCAACATGCCGCTATGCAGGAACCCGAAGCACCCGGGGCGATTCGTGCTCGGAACCCTTTTTGGCCATCGCGTCATCGTGCAGCACGGGCGGCTCCACTGCTATGAAGGTCACCGCGCCGAGGACGTGGCCTTTCCCGCCCGCGCGCTCGCACTGTGGGGTGTGAAGACCTTCCTGTTGACCAACGCTGCTGGTGCGATCAACCCCTCGTTCCGTGAAGGCGAATTCATGGCCATTACGGACCACATCAACTTCATCGGCCAGAACCCGTTGACCGGCCTGGCGTTCACCGAAATCGGAGAACGGTTCCCGGACCTGTCGAAGCTCTACGATCCGGACCTGGTTGCTGGAGTCCAGGCGCGAATCGGGGCTCGCGGAACCGTCCTCCACGAGGGCGTGTACGGGGCGATGCCCGGACCCAGCTACGAGACGCCGGCCGAAATCCGGATGCTCCGGCTGCTCGGCGCCGACGCCGTGGGCATGTCCACGGTGCCCGAAGCCATTGCGCTGGGCCAGTTGATGCGCCGGGTCTTCGCCCTGTCCTGTCTCACGAATCTCGCGGCCGGAACGGCTCTGACACCCATTCGGGACGACGAGATCGCGGATGTACTCGAGCGGCCGGAGGTTCGGATCGACCTCGAGACCATCATCCGGGGGGTGCTCGATGCCTTGTGATGACCTGCTGGCCGAAGCCCGGAAGGTACGTGAACGCGCCTACGCCCCCTTTTCCCGGTTCCGTGTCGGGGCGGCGGCTCGATCCGCCGACGGCAGGATCTTCAGCGCGTGCAACGTGGAAAGCTCGAGCTACGGACTATCCATCTGTGCCGAACGTGCCGCGGTCGCCAAGGCGGTGTCCGAGGGATGCAGGAAACTGGTGGAAATCGCAATCGTAGCCGACACCGAGCGCCCCTGTCCGCCCTGCGGCGCATGCCGCCAGCTCATCTACGAACTGGGCCCGGACGCCCGCGTCGTCATGGCCAACCTCCAAGGGGATGTGAAAGTCGCCCAGATCGCGGATCTGCTCCCGGGCGCCTTCACCGCGGAGTACATGCGGCGGGAACCCGAGCGGGACGAGGAAGCATGAGGTGGAAGGTGGGGGATCGGCGCACCGACGTGAGTGATTCCGGGAATCGTCTCGAGCCTGCAGAGACGACGTTCCAGTACGTGGACACGCCGGGTGGACTCGCCGCCCTGGCCGGCGTTCTGTCCCGTTCCACCCGGTTCGCCGTCGACGTCGAATCAGACTCTTTCTACCACTACTTCGAAAAGGTGTGCCTGCTGCAGATCTCGGTCGAAGGCGTTGACTACATCGTCGATCCGCTGAGAGTGCGAGACCTCGCCCTGTTGAGGCCGCTGTTCACCGCGCCGGAGATCGAAAAGGTCCTGCACGCCGCTTCCAACGATATCGCTATCCTCTCCCGCAGGCACGACATCGAGGTCGAGGGGCTTTTCGACACCCACATCGCCGCCCAGGTCCTCGGACACCGGCACCTTGGCTTGAGCGCGCTGCTCGAGCACTACTTTGGCGTTCGGCTGGAAAAGCGTTACCAGAGATACGATTGGTCCCGGCGCCCGCTCCGGCCCGAACATCTCGAGTATGCTCGCCTCGACACCCACTATCTGCTCAGGTTGCGCGACGCTTTGTGGAACGACCTGCAAAGGGCGGGAAGAACAGCCCAGGCGCTCGAGGAAATCCGCCGGCTCGAGACGCGGCGACCGGCACGCAAGACCTTTTCGGCCGACGACTACCTGCGTATCCGGGGTGCAAGGCAGCTCGACGCACGCGGCAAGCGTGTGCTCAGGGAGCTGTTTCTCGCCCGGGACCGCGAAGCGCGGCGGCGCGATGTACCCCCATTCCGGGTTCTCGGCAACGAGGCCTTGATCGCGCTGGCCCGGGCACGTCCCTTGACCGACAGTGGGATCCGAGCCACACCGGGTGTGCCGCGGCGGATGCCTCCTGCACTGAGGAGCCTGGTCCTGATCGCGGTGGAGACAGCCCTGCAACGTCCTGAGCCCGTTGCGCACGGGTCGCACAAGGCTTCCAGGCGGCCCGCCTCCCACCCGGTTCGGAGAGACGCGCGATCGCAGGAGGCCCTGGCCCGTCTCAAGGCATGGCGCACCGAACGGGCTTTGGCCGAGGACGTTCCGGAGGAGGTCGTGGCGACCAACGCCGTCCTTCAGGCGGTAGCCGGAAGCGCGCCGAGAACGTTGAAAGAACTCGAGCAGCTCCCCGGCGTTCGCCTGTGGCAGATCGAACGCTACGGCCTCGAGTGGCTGGGGGTGCTTGAAGGTTCCGCCTGATATCCTTCCGTAGAACAGACGCAGGTCGTCGAGAAGGTATGGGAGAGCCGTTTTGGGGCTTGCGGCTACCCCCGGGATGGGTCACCGGCACGGTCGCCTGGTGCGAGTGCGAAACGGCGCCCATCTCGAACCACGACGCCCTGCTCCAGCAAGTAGGCCAGGTGCGCCAGGACCGACCGCGCCCCCAGCCGCCGGATCGTGAACGGAAGACCCCGGTAGACCCGTTCCGCAACCGCTTCGGCCGACAGTGGTCCGCCCTCGAGAACGGCCAGTATCTCTCGATTCCGGTCGTGCCGGTGGGCGATGTACGCCTTGAGCCTCGAACGTGCGGCGCCGATGGGGGGGCCGTGTGCCGGCAAGAGCAGCGCGGGATTCAGTGACTGGAGTCGCTGGAGGGACTCGAGGTAGTCGGACAGGCTGCCGTCTCGAGGATCGATGACGACGGTACCCAGGCCTGCCACCATGTCGCCGGCGAAGAGCGAGCCGTCCTCCGGGTCGAAGAAGCAGGCGTGGCCCGGGGCATGTCCCGGCGTCCGGACACAGACCAGTTCCCGGTTGCCGGCTGGGATGCGATCTCCATCCTCGAGCAGCCGGTCGATCGGTATTCGCCCGGACAGGGGGGAGGCGGTTTCGGGGAGCGCCATCACCGTGGCGGGCCAGCGCCGTCGCAGCCACTGCACGGCCCCTACGTGGTCGTCGTGATGATGCGTCAACAGGATGGTTACCGGGGTTCGGCGGGATTGCAGCGCATCGAGCGCCTTCGCAAGGCGCCTCCGGTGTCCTGGAAACCGCGTCCCGGGGTCGATGACCGCGACCGGATTCCGGCCTACCAGGTAGGTGTTGGTCCGGCTGGCGGGTGGAATGGTCACGGTTCTCAGGGGAAGCACCCACAGTTCTGGCCGCACGCTCCAGCATGGTGGCTCGAGCCGGCTCCTGCCGCACGGCACATGGAGCCGGGACTTGTCGGACAGCACGGTCAGGCGGAGATATTCGAGCACCGCGGGGTCCAGCAGCGCGAGGGCAGACGACCACTGCTGCCACAGGGTTGCAGGCATGATCCACTGTCCGGCTCGAGGTTTCGGGGCGCCGGCCAGTCGCGCCTCCACCAGGACGACCTCTGTCCGCACGGGCGCCAACGGCGGGAAGCGCAGCCGGCAAACCAACGCGGGAGCCGTGCGGAGGTCCCCATCGACGACCGCACGTGCCAGCGAACGGGCCACTGCCGCCACGCCGGCATGGAGATGTTCGTGCCCTTGGCTGTCAGGCTCCGATCCCGCCTGGCCGATTGCGGATGGTGACAGCGACTCGAGTTCGAGGGGACAGCACGGGAGGGCGGCGAACCCCGGCCAGGTCTCTGCCTCCTGCGGGCGGCGCACGACGAGGAGATCGCCTCGAGCAGACAGGAGCGCGAGGTGGAGTTCGGTTGAGCGTCCCCGGCGATGGTGAACGGCTCGAGTCAATTCCACGGGTGGCCCCATTCCGTGACGCCTGGGGGAGCCGGGGCAGCTCGATGGCGAAGGGCCGCCCCGAGCCGCCCGTGTTTCGTGACCCCTGAGAGTCAACCCCGGGCTTCGACCTCGCCGGCGTCGCGACGCACTCGGGCCGGGATTCTCACCAGGAAGGGACTGGCAAGGCGCAAGAACAAGGTGGGATCTCCCGGGAGGACCTCCACCTTCTCGGTCTCCGCGTTGTACCGCACGACGGGCGGGCGACGCCTGACCACGAGGCAACCGATGCCGGGCAGGGCGACGAGGTTGTCCGTGATGAGCGCCGCTGTCAAGGCCTTGAAGACGCCCTTGATGAGAACGGGTATCTGGCCGCGCTGGACCCAGTTGTCTTTGCGAATCGCCGAATAGAGCAGGTCACACCGGGGCACGACCGAGCGCTCCAGCGCTCTGGAACGAATTTGCCTTACCAGGAGTGCACTCGCGGCAAACTCCACCGGGCCGAGGTAGGGCGCCTCTACGAAGCTGTCGTCCCCGACGCGCGCGGGGCGAATCGGCCGGTACAGCTTCACCTTGAAGGACCCGAATCCCAACACATCCACGACCGGGTGGCGGCAGATGACCCCGGCGAGCGTCTCGCAAACGTAGCGTACCAACCGGTCGCTCTCCTCCGGCGCCACGTGGAAGACACGGCACAACTCGCGATCCAGGCGAAGCCCGTTCGCGCACGCTGTCTGATCGCTGTCACGGTTGAGTTCGTGGGTCATCTGCCACCCTGGCCGAGGTCCGGACCACCGGGACGTGGCACCTCGACACCCCGCCACCGGGCCCAAGGTCGCCAGAGGCTCAGCCTGACCGGTTGCGCGCCGTGCCCATCGGACGGCGGCCCCCTCGTCGCCCGGACCGGTTCAGATCTTCTCGCCCCCGGGCGTCTTGCTCGGCGGTACCGGCTGCGGTTGAGCCGGAGCGGGTTTCGCCTTCTTCTTGGATGCGTCCTTCTTCCCCTTGTCTTCCGGCATGTCACGCCCTCCTCGCGCACTCATCCACGCCATGGCCATGTCACGGAAGAAGGGCGTGCGCGACGGCCCTCCCTCCAGAACAGGGACTATACAGCCCTCCACTTTCCGTGTAAACAACAATTGCCAACTCCTGGCCACGCTCCCGGTCGCTGGCCCACGGCCCGGCCCGTTCCGCGCACAGGATCGCGCACCGAGGCACCCGGGACCCGCCAGGCGCAACCGCAACTGCCCGAACAGGTGTGACATGCCGACGCTTCGCCATCGCGGTATCCAGCAGTTCTACGCCCTCGAGGGGACCGGACCGGAAATGGTCTGGTGCCATGGACTGTACCTGGACTCGAGGTCGGACCGGACCTTCTGGGGCCTTCCCCACCTCCTCGCCCGGAACTATCGACTCCTGACCTTCGATGCTCGAGGCCACGGCCGGACGACCTGCACCGGGACGGACACCGAGTTCGCCTGGGCAGAACTGGCAGCAGACCTAGAGGGACTGATGGCCCACGTCGACATGTCCCGAGCCATCCTGGCCGGCGGCTCCATGGGGGGGATCACCGCGCTGACCCTCGCGCTCGAACACCCGGAGAAAGCGCTTTGCCTGTTTCTGTACCAGCCGAGCGCTGTCGGGCGCGATGTGCGCCGCATCCACCGAATCGGCCGCGCGATCGACGGGTTGCTTGCACACCACGGCATGGCGGGCGTCACCGGCCTACTCATGGCAGCCAATCCCGTGCTCTCAAGCGATGGGGCGTCGCAAGAGCGGCTCGACGCCCTACGCCAGGCGATGATGAGGCAACGTCTCGAAGCCATGCGCGCAGCGACCCGAGCCGTTACCGGTCTCCCCGGTCTCGATGCGTCCTGGTTGCAGCGCCTCGAGGCGCTCGACATACCGGTGCTTCTCGTCGCCGAACCCGACGATCCCATCCATCCCAGGACATCGGCGGAGCAGTTGCACGCCGTCTTGCCACGCTCGCGGCTCATCGTCGCCCCTGACAATTTCCACTTCTTTCTCCATCCCGAGGAGTTGGTGCGACACCTGGAAGCGTTCATGCAGGCCCTGCCATGAGCCGGGCCACTTCTCGAGCGATGGCTGGCGAAGCGGTCAAGCCGGGAGACTCGATGCCGACGAGGTTGAACCAGCCGGGAAGGCCCCGAGCCGTCTCCTCGGCAATAACGAAATCACGGAACGTTTCCCCAGGACCCTGGAGCTTGGGACGGATCCCGGCGAATTCTGGCGCCAGGTCATCCTCCACGATCCCCGGCAGGTAGCGCCGGACAGCCTTGGCGAACCGTGCCCGCTTGGATGGATCCGCCATCAGCGCAAAAGGCTCCCGATCGTCGACGTAGGTCGCGTCTGGGCCAAGGCGCATCCGGCCCGCCATGTCCAGGGTGACGTGGATGCCCAACCCCGCCGACCCCGGGGAAGGCGCCGGATAGACCAGCCGGGACACCAGGTTCCAGCAGGCGGGGCGAGTGGAGAAGTAGTCGCCCTTGCAAGGATGGATACGATACCCGGCCGCGTCGATGTCGATCCCGGCCAGGGCCGCCACACGATGGGCCGCGACCCCGGCCGCATTGACGACTCGAGCCGACTCCAGTCGAAACAAGGAGCCATCGGGGCCTCGAGTGTCGAGCCGGTACCCGCCCCGAATGGGTTCCACACCGACCAACTCGGTACGATACGCCACGTCGCCCCCCCCGCTGGCGGCTCGAGCCAGGTAGTATCGCATCAGGGCGTGGGAATCCAGTATCCCGGTACCGGGGGATAACAGGGCGTGCGTGGAAGCCAGGTTGGGCTCGAGTCGCTCGATGTCGCGGCGCGCCAGCAGGCGCAGCCCCTCGACCCCGTTGGCCGAGGCCCTCGCATGGAGCGCCTCGAGGATCTCTCGCTGGTGGCGATCCCCGGCGACGAGCTTGCCGATGAGCTGGACAGGCACCCGGCCTTCGGCCCCCAATCTCCGGAGAATGCGAGCGCCCTCCACGCACAGCCTGGCCTTGAGAGAGCCGGCCGGGTAGTAGAGTCCGGCGTGGAGTACCTCGCTGTTGTGACTGCTGGCTTCCTGACCAAAGCGCGCATGACGCTCCAGCACGACGGTGGAAACGCCGCGGGAAGCGAGTTCTGCGGCGATGGCCAATCCCACCACGCCCGCACCGATGATGGTCGTATCGACATCCATTGTGTACAACCCCGCCCGGCGGTTTCGGGCACTGGGAGAGCCCTTCTGCCAGAGGCACCCGGCATCTTACCCGGACTCTGGACCCTCGAGGAGATTTTTTCCACGCCCGCGATTTCCAAACCATGTTATAGGAACCGATACAGGGAGACTCGAATCCCGGGACCTGAGCCGGAACTGCCCGTGGAGGCTGGAATGGAGAAAAGCGACATCGCCTGGGAGGACTTCTTTCCTGTCGATGAACGACAGATAGAGAGGATCCTGGCCTGTGCGTTGTCTACCGGCGGAGAATACGCCGACCTGTACTTCGAGTACCGGGTCGACTCGATGATACGCTACGAGGAACAGCAGGTCGTCAATGCAAGCAAGGGGATAGCGTGCGGCGTGGGCGTGCGGGTCGTCCGCGGCGAACAGGTAGGCTACGCCTTCTCCGACGGCTTTTCCAACGAGGAGATGCGCCAGGCAGCCCGGGCAGCGGCAGCCATCGTTCGGGGAACCGGTCGATCCCTCACGGTCGATGTCTCCCCCAGGACTTTTCCCAACCGCTATCCCGTGGCCAAAGTGTCGGTCGATTGCGACGTGACCGGCAAACTCTCCCTGCTCGCGCGTGCCGACGCCGGAGCCCGGGGATACGACCCCCGGATTTCCAAGGTCACCGCCCACCTTACTGACCACGTAAGATACCTGATGTTCGCCAATTCCGAGGGATGCTTCTGGCGCGACGTGCAGCCGATGGTCAGAGTCGACGTGGCCGCCGTGGCCGAGGCCTCTAACAGCCGCCAATCCGGGTACTATGGAGGAGGTGGGCGCCTGGGCCTGGAGTACTTCGATACCCACCCCCCTGAGAAACACGGCCAGGAGAGCGCCCGGCTGGCCGTCCTGCTGCTGGACGCCCGCGAGGCCCCGGCCGGTCCCCAGGAAGTCGTGCTCGGCTCCGCAGACAGCGGCATCCTGCTTCACGAGGCGGTCGGTCACGGTCTCGAGGCCGATTTCAACCGAAAATCCCTCTCCAACTACTCGGGCCGAATCGGTGACATGGTCGCCTCTCCCCTCTGCACCATCGTCGATTCCGGTCTGTTCCCCCAGATGCGCGGTTCGATCAACATCGATGACGAGGGCACGCTTCCACGCGAAAACGTGTTGATCGACAACGGCAGGCTCCGGGGTTATATGCACGATCGCCTCAGCGCCAGGCAAACCGGCGCGGCTCCGACCGGCAATGGACGGCGGGAGAGCTACCGCCACATGCCCCTGCCCCGGATGACCAACACCTACATGCTGCCAGGCTCGCACACTCGAGAAGAGATCATCGCCAGCGTGCAGCGGGGCATCTACGCCAAGCGTTTCGGCGGGGGCGAGGTCGATATCACCAAGGGCGACTTCGTCTTCTCGGTGAACGAGTCCTACCTCATCGAGCGAGGGCACATCGTGGCCCCCCTGAAAAACATCAGCCTCATCGGGAACGGCCCCCAGATCATGACGCGCGTGACCATGGTCGGGAACGACCTCCAGTTCTCTGACGGCGTGTGGACCTGCGGCAAGCAGGATCAGCGCGTTCCCGTGGGTGTGGGTATGCCCACGATCAAGATTTCCCAGATGACGGTGGGAGGAACCGGGCACTAGAAGGGAACCCATGAAGGACTACCGGGATTTCAGTGAAGACCTGGTTCGAAGGGCGTTGCGCCGGGGTGCCGATGGTGCCGACGCCTACCTCGTCCAGTTGCGCAAGTGCGCCATCGATGCCCGCATGGGAACGGTGGAAACACTCCAGGAGTCCAGTTCCGAGGGGGTGGGACTTCGCGTGTTCCGAAAGGGTGCGACAGCACTGGTCCATTCGACCGACCTGTCCCGCGCCTCCCTGGACCGGCTGCTGGACGAGGCCATGCGGCTTGCCGCGATAACCGACAGCGATCCTGGCAACTGCCTTCCCGACGCCCGCCTCCTGGCGCCCTACGCAGCCCCGCTAGCCATTCACGACGATTTGCTCCATTCCTTTCCGATAGAGGAGAAGACTGCACAGCTTCACGAGATGGAAGCGGCGGGTCGCGCGGTAGACGGCAGGATAAACAATTCCAACGGTGCCTGGTGGCGGGACTCGGTCGAGCGGGTGACACTCGCCAACTCGGCCGGCTTTGTCGGGCAGTACGACCACACGCAGGTTGGCATGGGCGTGTCGCTGGTTGCGGAACAGAACGGTGTCAAGCAGACCGATTCCTGGTCGAGTTCCGCACGTTCTCTCGGCCGGCTGGAGCCGGCCGAAGTGATTGGCCGGAAGGCGGCGAGCAGGGTGCTGAGGAAGTTGGGGGGCCGTCCGGTTTCCACGCAGGCCGTCCCGATCGTGTTCGACCCGATCGTGGGTGAGGATCTCCTGAGAATCCTGTTCGAGGCGTTGAACGGCATGGCCATACTCCGGCACAACTCGTTCATGGTAGGCAGGCTCGGCGAGCGGGTAGGCAACCCGCTCATCCACCTCGTCGATGATGCCACCATGGTGGCCGGCTTGGGCTCGAGGCCGTTCGACGGCGAGGGGGTAGGTGCGCGCCGCACAGATGTCATTCGCGGAGGCATACTGTCCAGTTATCTGTGCGATACGTTCACCGCGATCAAACTCGGCCTGGACTGCACGGGAAATGCAGCGCGACGCTTCGATGCCGCCCCGGTCGTGGGTCCGACCAACCTTTACCTGGAGGCGGGGACCACGCCCCCGGAAGAGATCATCAGGTCGGTGTCGCGCGGCATGTTTGTGACGAAACTCTACTGGGTGGGAACCAACCTGGCCAACGGTGACTACTCGCGCGGGGCCGAAGGAGTCTGGATCGAAAACGGAGAATTGACCCACCCGATTCAGGAGGTCACCATCGCAGGAAACGTCCTCGACATGCTTCAACGTATTGCCGTCGTGGGCTCCGACCTGGAATTCAGAGGTCCCCTGGCCTCCCCAACCTTGCTTGTCTCCGACATCGTCATCAGCGGGCGCTGAAACCTGTCCTGATTTGCCTAAGTTGCCGTTCGCAGGCGACCGAATGGAACAGGTAGGTGAACGACGCCCCGAGTTCCGCGCATGCCGCGCACGACGGCGGGTGACGTTCGGTCTTCTTGAACGTCTACTCAACCATGGGAAGTGAGGCAATCATGAAACTGCATGATATGGTATCTTTGGTTCTTCTCGCCTGCCTCGGGGCAGGCCAGGCTGCCTTGGGACAGACCGTCGACGAATACCAGGGCAAGTATGACCTCAACCACACCGCGATCAGCGTCGATCTGCAGATCTTCGTCACTCCGCAGAAGTACTCCACGGTCGTCATCCCCGTCAGCCTGGACATCACGCTGGAGAACGAGCAGGTGCCGATGAGCGAAGTGGAGTTCATCCTGGACCAAGCCCGTGCATTCATGGAGAAAATGGGCTTTCCGGCCCAACTCGAAGCCCGGATAGTCATGGGGTTGGAGAACGCCCTGGCCGCTGCGGTGGAAGCCATCAACGAGAAGATGGTGGACCTGCCGGACCAGATGGCGCTGGCCAAGAGCTTGCCGAAAGGCAACATGGTCAGCGGCACGTTCGCGGACCTCGACGGCCAGGGGCGCCAGTTCTCGCTTTCGGGCTTCCTCATCCCTGAAACGGGCGAACTCGACCTCTCCAGCCTGTTTGTCGGGGTCATCGACCTCGAGACCGGTTCGGGCGCGGCCGCCTTTACCACCGGCGACTTCGACGTGGCCCAGGAGTTCAAGGGCATCAAGTTCGAGGTGAAGGGTATCGCCGAGGCGGAGGCGGAGCTGGGGTTGCTCGAATAGGTCCCCCAAGAAAAGCGCCCTTCCGGTGGGTTTCCGACACCACGCCATGAGCCTTCACTCTCTTGCCCATTGCCTTCAAGAGCCTCGCCCCCCGTATTCCTAGGCCCGTAGCCCCGTCGCCATGCGGTCATCGATGAAAGCTCGAAGCCTGGCACGGCTGGTTTCGGAAAGCTGGTTGAGCAGGATTCGGCGATAGGCGGGATGGGCCAGCCGGTACCGCTCGTCGGCGCCCTGCCAGTCCTCGGTGAGCCATCCATCCACGAGCAGGCGTTCGATGTGGGCGAGAAGCGCCTCCTCCGACGCGGAGGTGAGCCGCTGTAGCGCGTTGAACGAGACAGCTCTCCCCCATGCCGCGAAAAGTCTGAGCAAGGTGCAGGTCTGGGAGGGGTAGACGCGCATGCGTTCTGTCAGCACTGCGCCGAGCCCTTTGGGGATCTCGAGGACTCCGGCGATCTCGTCGGTGCTCAGAGCCATGGTCCAGAGCCACTTGCCGTGCTCCACCCTTCGCCCCAGCTTTCTTCTCACGACGAGGAAACGGAGGACGTCGGCCAAGAGCAAGGCGTTGCCACGGGTCTCCTCGTACAGCCGCTTGCCAAGCGCCCCGATGCGCGAATCGGACGGGTACATGAATTCGAGCAGGTCGACTACGTCGCTGTAGTAGAGGGGACTCAGCCTCAACCGCTCCGCGGGGACGCCGGGAACACGCCCTTCGACGAGTTCGGCAAGCGTGCCGGGCAACGTCGACTCGACCTGCGCGGCGGTCAGGACCAGGAGCAACGGTGCGCCGTTCCCAGTTACCTGCGCTGCCATCCGGCCCAGAGCTTCCACGGTCCCGGGATCCGCCCTGTCCACGTCGTCCACCCACGCGATCCGCGCACTCTTTCGGGTCAATTCAGTGAACAATTCCACGACATCGGCGGCAAGTTGCTCGTGTCCCCCCCCGGGTGGAGATGCCGGTGCTGGACCCTCTCCCCGGCCGCGCCAGGCCATGAGCCGATCGAGTGCCGGCAGTGACAGGCGGGTTCGTTGCGCCTCGGCAGCCACGGATGCCACGATATCGCGCAACCCTTCTCCCCACGCCTGAGCACCCTCGAGGCAGACGCCCGAGTAGACCCCGATACCTCGAGGCTGGGCCACGGCGAGGCCGGTTTCGACGAGCCGTGATTTCCCTGTTCCTTCAGCGCCCTCGACGAGAAGCACGCCTCCAGTGCCCCGGAGCAGCCGGGAGACGACGTCCATGATGGCCTGCAGTTCGCCGGAGCGCCCTACCAGGCGGGGGACCCAGTACAGGTCACGTTCTCGAGGTTCGACCGGTGCCTCGATACGACCTGAGGACCGTCCGGCTCGCAAGGCCCGGAGCACGGAAGCCGCGCTCTGGTATCTCCTGGCCGGCTCCTTGGCGAGGAGCTTCATGGTGATCCGTTCGAGGTGCTCCGGGACCCCAGGATTGAGCGTGCGGGGAAGCGGCGCCTTGTGGGCGAGGTGCTTCTCCATGATTTCCGCAATGTTCTTCCCCGAGAAGGGAAGCTTGTGGGCCAACATGACGTAGAGCATCACGCCGAGGGCGTACAGGTCGATGCGGTGATCCAGCGGGGCCTGCTCGAACACCTCGGGCGCCAGGTAGGCGACCGTCCCGACGAGCATGCCGGCCTGGGTGAGTTGGACGGAGACATCCTCTGGCTTGGCGACCCCGAAATCTGTCAACTTGGCCTGGTTTCCCCCGGTCAGCAGGATGTTCGACGGCTTGAGGTCCCGGTGGATGATGCCGCGACCGTGAACCTCCTCGAGGGCCAGGCATATCTGGACGATGAGTTCCTCGATCCTGGTCCACTGCTCCTCCGGCGGCAGCTTCCACAGTTTCTTGAGATAAGCCTTGAGATCTTCACCCTCGACATACTCCATCACGATGAAGGGCTGATCGTTCACCACTCCGTATTCGAACACCTGCACGATATTGGGGTGCTCGAGACGGCGAATCGCACGATACTCACGCTGGAACCGCTTGCCGGCCAGGGTCTTCGCCTGGTGAGCATGTAACGCCTTCACGGCAACGATACGCCCGTCCCTGGTGTCTCGAGCACGGTAGATGGTGGCCATGCCCCCGGCGCCGATCTGGTCGAGGAGAAGGTAGTGGCTGAGTTGCGTGCCCGGTTCAATCGTCGCTGCGGGGAGCCGGGCCGGGTCGCCTTTTCTTCTGCTCGACGGCCCGCCACCTTTTCGTCCTCGTGCCCGCCCCGTGGCCCGTCCGTGCCCGGGGGCTCCCTTGGACGTGTGCGGTTCGGCCAACCCGGCGGGACCCGGCTCTCGACCCGGCGGGTCTGTCGCCGTGGCTCCCTGGCCACTCGACCCGGCCACCGTTCCTTGGAGGGACAACAAAAACGACACGTCGCCAGGTTGATCGGCCATGGTGGGAGCCTCCGGGTCGACCCCGGGATCCAGTTCCACACCGTCAGGCTTGTCCTTGCCCTTCACAAGCACTCCGGGCTGTCACGACTTCTTGACCGGTGATGCCGACACGGCTCGACGGTGTGCCCACCCCCGCAACCGCCTCCGCGATTCGCCCATGAAGCCGGCCATGGGCGTCATCTGCCTCAGACTCTGCAGAATATCGACCATCTTGAACGCTCGCCCCTGGTCGAATGCCTCCCTCGCGCCTCGAGCGATGGCCTGTTCGATCTGCGCACCTGAGAAACCCTCGCTCGCCGCGATAAGCATCTCGACATTGAGGTCTTCGGAAAAAAGGTCCATTCTCCTGAGCAGGCGCTGGATGATCTCCCGCCTTTCGTCGCTGTCGGGAAAGTCGATGTAGAACACCTCGTCGAAGGCGTTTTTCCAGAGCAGCTCGAGGGGCAGGCGCTCGTGCTCCTCGGAGGTGGCGGCGACGATCACCCCCTCCGGCCGCTCCACGAGCCAGCCTTGCAGCGTGGCGGCAACGGCAGTAGCCGCGTACCCTCCGTCGGTCTCGGAACCGGGCTCGAACAATCGGTCCAGGCCCGGAATCCAGAGCACGCAGGGGGCAAGCGACTCCGTGCGCGCCAGGGCAGCCTTCAACTCGATACTACCGGCGGACTTGCCCTCCAGGAGCAGACTGACCTCGAGCCGGACCAACGGGAGTTCCCACTGCACGGCCGCGGCACGAATCATGTGGGAGCGCCCACACCCTGGCAGGCCGACCAGGAGCACGCCTCGAGGCGGTGGAACACTGGCCTCCTCGGCAGCGTTTGAAAACACGCGTGAGGGCCGCTTCAGCCAGGCGCGCAGCACGGCCAGCCCCCCGAGATCATCGAGGCTCTCCGTTGGCGTGAGGTAGGTGAGCAGCGGGTCCATCTCGATAAGCCGCCGCTTCTCACCCAGGACTACGCTCACCTCCCTCGCGCTCAACCGCTGCACCTGGAGCAACGCCCGGATGAACGCGCGCTCCGCCTCGCCGGCGGTCAAGCCCCGAGCTGCTTCGGCAAGACGCTCGGGCGCGTCCCCCTCGAGCTGGATTTCCACGCCTACGAGAGAACTGCACCGGCTGGCAACCGTCTTGAGAATGTTCTTCAGCTCCGCCATTTCGGGAGGCGGAACGCGCACGACGTGGATGGATCGAGCCAGCGTGGGGTGCAACGTGAACTCGGGAGAAACGAACAAGAGGGAACGCGGCTGGGCCCCTGTGGCCGCGATGAGGTCGCGAACCGACCGGGCGATCCCGGCGTCCTCGAGGTCTGCATCGAGGAAGGCGAAGATGCTCGGCCCCTTGTGTTCCTGGACGGCGGCGAGCGCCTCGGTGAGCGTACAAGGCTGCGGCAGGCCCGGTACGGGCAACCCGTCGAGACGCATGCCCTGCCCGGTCGACCAGGTGTAGAGATCCCGGCTCGGAGACAACAAGCGGGCCACATCACGCACCAGCTTGAGCGCCCGGGTCTCCTCCCACGTGGCCAGCCCGACGGCTGGGCAGCGGGTACGAAAGAGCAACTCGAGTTCTCTTCGGACTTCGGTCGCGTTCCGCATGGGGTATCCTTTTTCGCACCAAGAGGTTGGAGCCAGCCCGGTGCACGTGCCTGAAAGCGCCTCGAGGACAGGTGCTCTTGAATGTAGCAAAATCGCCCTCCTCATTCAACCGTTTCTCGCCGTTGACAGCGCAAAACCACGGATGATATAGTGCAAAAGGACCTGCGGCGGCCGCGACGAGAAGGGGTCCTGCTGTTGCGTTTCCTGGTGGCGGCGAGTGCGGTGCGTGGTGTTTTGCGGCCTGACGTCCCCGCCGTCTCGATCGGCTCACAGTCCTTTCCCGCCCCTGTCGTCACGCTTTCCGGGAGGTCGGATCATGTCACGCGAGTTCCGTGGACTGCTGTCGAACCATGGTTCGTGCCGGGCCATGTTCCATTCCCTCGTGAGCGCGGCGGGCATCGCATTCACCCTTGCAGCAGCCGGCTGCTGGCCCATCGAAAACGGGCAACTCCCGAACGACCCCCTGCTCGTGGACAACGACGGCGACGGCTTCGCAGAAGAACCCGGCGGGGAACTACCAGGAGGAGACTGCGACGACAACGATCCATCCGCCAATCCATCGGCGCCCGAACTGTGCGACGGTGTGGACAACGACTGCAACGGGGAGACCGACGAATTGTTCGATGCGGACGAAGACGGCTTCCTCGACGAAGACGCCTGCTCGGAGCTGCCGGACGGCACCGACTGCGATGACGACGACTATCAGGTCAATCCTGGCCAGAACGAAATCTGCGACGACAAGGACAACGATTGCGATGGCGAATCCGACGAGGGGTTCGACACGGATGGCGATGGCTACGCCTCCTGTGCCGAAAACGAGGCTGGCTGCGACGACATGGACGCTGCGGTCTATCCCGGAGCCAAGGAGATCTGCGACGGCATCGACAACGACTGCGACGGCCATGTCGACGAGAACTTCATAGCGGACAACGGGACCTCGGAGTGCACGGATGACGACCTGGACGGCTACACGGAACGGGAGGGAGACTGCAACGACAAGGACAAGGACCAGTCCCCCGGTGAGACCGAGGTCTGCAACAACCTTGACGATAATTGCAACGGCGCCATCGACGAGGGGTTCGACCAGGACCTGGATGGCTATACCACCTGCGAGGATGACTGCGACGACACCAACCCCGACATCAACCCAGGGGCGCCCGAAGTGTGCGACGGGGTGGACAACAACTGCTGGGGAGGGGCCGACGAGATCTTCCAGACCGATACCGACGGCGACGGGACCATCGACTGCATGGACTGCGGTCCTGACGACGCCGCGATCTTCCCGGGCGCTCAGGAGATCTGCGATGGCCTCGACAACGACTGCAACGGTGTCGCGGACGAGGGATTCGACGCCGACGGCGACGGATACGGGGACTGCGAAGGCCAGGATTGTGACGACTCCCGCCCGGACACCTATCCCGGGGCGACCGAGAACTGCGACGCCATCGACAACGACTGCGACGGCTCCGTCGACGAGGGATTCGATCAGGACGGCGATGGGTTCACCTCGTGCGAAACCGTTCCGGATTGCGACGATACCAACGCCTAAGTGTACCCCGGGGCGACCGAGGACTGCTTCGACGGCGTGGACAACGACTGCGACGGTGACACCGACGAACCAGAGGATACGGACCAGGATGGCGAGTCGACGTGCGACGGTGATTGTGACGACGGCGATCCAACCGTCAACTCGACGGCAACCGAGATCTGCGACGGGGTGGACAACAACTGCGACGGCACGATCGACGAGGGGTTCGACGCCGATGGCGACTCCTACACCACCTGCGACCCTCGAGGCGCCGACTGTGACGACGGCGATCCCGCTGTCCATCCGGGCGCCTACGAGGACTGCTCCGACAACATCGACAACAACTGCAACGACCTGGTAGATGAAGATCTCGACGCCGACAACGACGGGGTGAGCACGTGCGCTGGAGATTGCAATGACGAGGACGCTGCGGTCTACCCTGGTGCACCGGAAGTGTGCGACGACAACGACGACGACTGTAGCGGCGGCCCGGGCGACTTCTACGTCGCCCAGGCTACCACCGGCGGCACGGTGGGCGATTTCAACACCATCCAGGCGGCGCTGGACTCCGACCAGGTCCAGGACGGGTGCTCGATCGTCGTCGCCCCTGGCACATACGTGGAACTTGTTGATTTTAAAGGCAAACTAGTCGAATTGCGCAGCGAAGAAGGCCCAGACGTGACCACCATCGACGGCAACGACGAAGGCACGGTCGTCACCTTCGAAAACGCGGAAGGCGCCTCGGCCATCCTGGACGGTTTCACCATCACGGGTGGCGTGGGCGCCCTGGCCCTGCTCAACTGCGTCCCCTTGCCCTGCGACACCATCTACTTCGGTGCCGGGGTCGATGTACGCGATTCATCGGCTCCGACCATTCGCAACAACATCTTCTATGACAACCTCACGTTCTATGGTGGAGGCGTCTATTCGTACCAGAGTTCTCCCACCATCGAAAACAACCTTTTCCTGGAAAACGACGGCGATGGGGGAAGCGGCATAGGCGCGTTCGAGGGCGCGCCCATCGTTCGAAACAACGAATTCGATGGGAACTCGGCAAGCTCCATGGGATCTACCATCTACTTCGATTCCGTCACCGGCGGCGTGATCGAGGGAAACCTGATCCACGATAACACCATGGACGACCTGGTGACGTTCGAGAACGGCCAGGGCACCGTGCAGCTCCAGGACTGCGTGGACGTCGTCGTGTCCAACAACACGATCAGGTCGAACCGCGCCACCGTCGGCGCGGCCATCGCCCTGGGCAACAACTTCGACACGGTGGTCGAAAACAACACGATCGAGGACAACGTCGCCACCTACCTGGGAGGCGGCATCATCGCCTATCGCGGAGATGGCACCCTCATTCGCAACAACGTCATCCGGAGCAACATCGGCCCTACCGGTGGTGGAGGCCTCTACTGCGACGGTAGCAGCGGGGCAGTGACCATCGTCGTGACCGGCAACACGTTCGAGTTGAACGACGGTGGTCCGTTCGGCGGTGGGGCTGCCTTCACCGCCGGATGTGGCGCCTTTCTCTACCAGAACCTGTTCACCCGTAACCAGGCCCTCGACGGTCGCGGCGGCGGCGTGGATATCGCCAATAGCGAAGTGACCCTCGAGAACAACATCTTCTCGGCCAACAAGGCGATCAACGGGGGCGGCGCGAGCGCTGCCGGACCGGCGTCTCCACTGTTCCGCAACAACACCATCAACGGAAACTCGGCAAGCACCTACGGTGGCGGGGTGTACTTCAACGATGTCAGCCCGGTCTTCGAGAACAATCTGGTGACCTTCGGCCTCAGCGGCGTGGGGTTGTACTATGCCGAAGGCGACAATGCCCCGGAACTGGCAAACTTCCGCTACAACGACTTCTACGACAACCCCACGTCGGAGACCAACCTGGAAGGACTCGTCCTGGCAAACAACAACATGTCCAGGGACCCGCTCTATGTCGACCGGCTCTCCGGCGACTTCCACCTCGAGCCGGACAGCCCGGCCGTGGATGCGGGAGCGCCGGAAACCGGTACAGACCCCGATGGCTCCCCTGCCGACATGGGCGCCTACGGCGGGCCGTACGGTTCCTGGTGACGAAACCCGGTGCCGGCGGCCTCGACCCGGTAGACCTGGGCGCCTCCCGCCGACAGCGTGATCTCCTCCTGGTGCCGTCGATCCGCCGATGCCCCACCTTGACAAGCCTGGGAAGATGGGTGATAACCTGCATCGGCTTGCAGATTTTGCGCCGCTGCCCCGGAGGACCCCCGATGTCACAAGACGAAGTCCTGACCCTGAAGGAAGTCGCCGCGCTTCTGAAGATCGCCGAGAAGACCGCCCACATGATGGTCCAGGGCGGCGACCTGCCGGGCTTCAAGGTGGGCGGGCAGTGGCGGTTCAAGCGGAAGGACATCGACGCCTGGATGGAGGAGCAGAAGCGTGCCGACCACCAGGGACCTGTCTGCGTGCGACGCACAGGCAGGGGGGAGGAGTAGATGGCCGCCCCCTTGTCCCACCGTGTCGCGGAACGGGTGCCCGACGCCGCAGGCCTCTACCACAGGCTCATCCTCGTCGTGGGGCCACCCCGGACGGGGAAGACGAGCGCCTTGCGTGACCTCGCCGAGGAGCGCGCCTGGCCGCTCGTCAACGTCAACCTCGAACTCTCCGAGAGGCTCCTCGAGCTGACGTCGAAGCAGCGCGCGCTGCGCGTCCCTCGCATCCTGAGCGAAATCGTCGAGCGACATCCAGGCGACGTGCTGCTGCTCGACAATACCGAGGTCCTGTTCAGCCCCGATCTTCAGCAGGACCCGCTCCGCTTGCTTCAAGGGCTCTCGCGCAACCGCACGGTCATCGCCGCCTGGAGCGGCGAGATGGACGGCGAGAACCTGACCTACGCGCAGGCCCCGCATCCGGAGTACAGGCGGTACGTCCGCCCCGATGTCATCGTTGTCGCGAGTCGCGAGTCGCGAGTCAGAGAGCGGAAGTCGCTAGTCACTAGTCGCGAGTCGCTAGTCGCGAGTCAGAGAGCGGGAGGCGAGAGGCAGGAATCGGGAGTCGGGTGGCGATAATCGCGAGTCGGGGGTCGGTAGGCGCGAAGCGCGAGTGAGGGAGAGGAGTCGGCATGAAGTACTCGGAACTCATCCAGTTCGAACCCATCGAGTCGGTGGTTCAACTCCGCGAGGCGGACGCCGAGGACGACGCCCGGCGCCTCGTCGAGACCTTCGTGATCTCTGAGCGGATGGCCGAGCAGCTCACGCGGCTCGTGTTCAGGCAGCTCCAGTTCGACAAACCGGCGGACAACAAGGGGCTGCTCATCGTCGGCAACTACGGCACGGGCAAGTCGCACCTGATGGCTGTCATCTCGGCCATCGCCGAGCACGCCGAGATGGCCACGGCCGCGACCAACGCGCTCGTCTCGGACCAGGCCGGGAGTATCGCGGGCAGGTTCAAGGTGCTGCGCGCCGAGGTCGGCTCGACCACGATGTCGCTCCGGGACATCCTCTGCACCGCGATCGAGGACAAGCTCGGCGACCTTGGTGTCTCCTACCAGTTCCCGCTCGCCTCCGAGGTGACCAATAACAAGGACGCCTTCGTCGAGATGATGGATGCGTTCCAGCAGCACTACCCGAACCAGGGTCTCCTGCTGGTGCTGGACGAGCTTCTCGACTACCTGCGCACGCGCAAGGAGCAGGAGTTCATCCTCGACCTCAACTTCCTCCGAGAGGTGGGCGAGGTCTGCAAGACGACCCGCTTCCGCTTCATCTCCGGCGTCCAGGAGAGCCTCTTCGACAACCCGCGCTTCCAGTTCGTCGCGGAGACCCTCCGAAGGGTCAAGGACCGCTTCGAGCAGGTGCG
>JAJRTE010000284.1 GCA_024278455.1 Myxococcota bacterium | reverse complement strand
GGTCGTCGTCATCGAACATCATCCCGACATCATGAAAGTCGCGGACCGCATCATCGACCTGGGACCGGAGGGGGGAGAAAACGGGGGCTGGCTCGTGGCAGAAGGGACTCCCGAGGCCGTGGCTCGAGTCGAGGCGAGCCACACGGGTCGCGCCTTGCGGAGCATCCTGCAAATCGCTTGAGAGGATTCGTCGGCCGGCATCATCCGCCAACGTGAACGCATACCGACCGAACAGGCAGTGGCGTGTCCTGTCAAGTACGGTCCCGGCACCGCAAGTCGCAACCGCGTCCGCGCAGATGACTCCCGCAGGGACGGGTACCGCGCGCAGCGGGAACTACGCTACCGCGGCGAGCAACGGAGCGATGATCATCGCCACGACGCTGATGAGCTTGATCAGGATGTTGAGGGAGGGGCCGGATGTGTCCTTGAACGGGTCGCCGACGGTGTCCCCGGCGACGGTCGCGTTCTTCATGTCGTCGAAGGCGTCACCATATTTCGCGTGGCCTTCCTCCTTGACCTGCTTCTTGGCATTGTCCCAGGCTCCGCCGGCGTTGGCCTGGAAAATGGCGAGGCAGACGCCCGAGATGGTCACGCCGATCAGCAACCCGCCGAGCATGTTCGCATTGATGAACCCGACGACCACGGGCACGGTGACGGCCATCAGTCCCGGAGCGACCATCTTCTTGATGGCAGCCTTGGTGGAGATGTCGACGCACTTCGTGTACTCGGCCTTGCCGTCCGCCGCCTTGATGATGGCCATTTCCTGGGATGTCGGCTCGCGCTCTTCGTGTTCCGCCGTCTGTGCGGCGACCAGGGCCGGCCGAAGTTCGGGGATATCGCGGAATTGCCTCCGGACTTCCTGGATCATCTCCTGCGCCGCCTGGCCGACAGCCACCATGGCCATGGCAGAGAACCGGAACGGCAGCATGCACCCCAGGAGGAGGCCAACCAGCACATAGGGATCTGCCGCGTTCAGGTTCACCGGGACGTTCATGTCGTGCATCTTGGTTATGTACGCCGCGGTCAAGGCCAGGGCGGTCAGGGCCGCGGAACCGATGGCGAACCCCTTGCCGATCGCAGCGGTCGTGTTGCCCACGGCATCGAGCTTGTCGGTCCGGGCGCGGATGTCGCGACCGAGTTGCGCCATCTCGGCCACGCCCCCGGCGTTGTCGGCGATGGGTCCGTAGGCGTCGGTGGCAAGCTGGATCCCGGTCGTGCTGAGCATGCCGACAGCGGCAAGGGCGATACCGTAGAGTCCCGCCGACCAGTAGGCCACCAGGATCGACAGGGCGATGACCAGGACCGGCCACGTGTTGGAGTTCATCCCCACGGCGATACCCTGGATCATCGTGGTGGCGGGCCCGGTCTTGGACGCCTCGACAATCGTTTGCACCGGCGGCTTGAAGGTCGCCGTGTAGTACTCGGTGATCAACCCCACCGCGATACCGGCGACGAGACCAGCGATCACCGCGAGGACGATGCCATACCAATGGTAGACTGTCGGCGGCGCGCTCGGCTCCAGAACATCCGTGACACTGATGGCACCCGCGGGAATCAGCCACCGTATCGCTGCAATGGTGCCAACGATCATCAGGGCGCCCGCGCCGAAGGTCCCCTTGTTCAGGCCGGCCTGCGGATTGCCTCCTTCCCTGGTGCGAACGAAGAAAAACCCGATGATCGACGCCACGATACCCACCATGGCGACCACGAGCGGCAAGAAGACCGCGTTCATGGCCGTGCCAGGATCGATCGCCTTCATCCCGGAATACCAGGCCGTTCCCAGAATCATCGACGAAACGATCGCCCCGACATAAGACTCGAACAGGTCGGCACCCATGCCCGCCACGTCGCCCACGTTGTCACCCACGTTGTCGGCGATGGTCGCGGGATTCAGCGGGTGATCTTCCGGGATGCCCGCTTCCACCTTGCCCACGAGGTCCGCGCCCACATCGGCGGACTTCGTGTAGATGCCTCCGCCGACCCGGGCGAACAGCGCGATCGACGACGCCCCGAGCGAGAACCCGGACAGGATGTTCAGAACCATCATCATCGCATCCGTGCCCGTGTCGGACGGATCGAGGTACACCTTCGAATAGATCAGGAAAAGAATGCTCAACCCGCCCAGGGCCAGCCCGACAACCGACAATCCCATGACCGAGCCGCCAGCAAACGCCACCTGGAGCGCTTCGTTCAGGCCGTGCCGCGCCGCCGCCGCCGTCCGGGTGTTCGCCTTGGTCGCCACCTTCATCCCGAAATAGCCCGCCGACGCCGAACAGATGGCGCCGACGACAAAAGACAACGCCACCAGGCCATTGGTGTTTCCGCCGATCATCTGGTTCGACACGCCGAGCAGAATCGCAACGGCAACGACGAAAATCGACAGGACCTTGTACTCGGTCCGTAGAAACGCCATCGCCCCATCAGCGATCCAGCCGCCGATCGTGGTCATGCGTTCGTTGCCCGGGTCCTGCTTCGCCACCCACATCGCCCGAAGCAATGCATACAGCAGGGCTGCACCCGCCACGATGATGGGGAGATAGTAGAAAACGAATGTCTGCATTCTGCCCCTCCTTCAGGTCCTCGAGGCCCTCGAGACCTTCTACCGGTAGATACGATCCATGCGATGAAACAAACCTGCTCTTTGAACGAACACTATGCGCGATCGTGCGGGCGCCAAAGGCCCGGATTTGCATATTGTCCTTATCGCACACCCCCCTGTTGCGAAGAAAAGTTTTATAAGGTTTGCCATGGTATCACCGGCATCTCCGAATCGCAAGCAATTCTTGTCGTCGTGCCCGATTTTGGTCGCTCAGCGATCATCTCGAGGCCTGCCGGAGCAGGTTGCCGGCCTGTTCTGTATGAGGTAGAGTAGAGATCGTAGGGCGAGAATCGTGGAGAAAGCGGTGGGCGTCTGCTCTCGGCAAGGAGGTCTCCGGGCGCGGGCGGTGCCGCCAGGGCGCGATTCGGGTCTGAGGAGCCACCCCTTTCCGAGAGAGGTCCTGACAATGAGAACATCACCATGGATGTTGCTAGCGGTACTCATGGTTCTTCCCGGGCCTGCCCGGGGTGATGGCGCACCGTTCTGCACCGGGAAGACCGGTCAGCCGGGCGACTTCGTCGAGAACATCGTCTCGAGCGACTTTGCCCGCACCTATCGTCTTCATGTCCCGGAGGCCTATCTTCCAGCGGTCCCCGTGCCCTTGGTGCTCGCTTTCCACGGGTGGGGAGACAACGCGGAGAATTTCGAGCGCTACGTGGGATTCTCGGAAAAGGCGGACGAGGAAGGCTTCATCGTGGCCTACCCCGAAGGGGTGGAGAACAGCTTCAACGCGGGCGTGTGCTGCGGGACCGCCAATCACCTCGGTCTGGACGACGTTCAATTCGCTCGAGACATCGTGCAGACCATATCCGACACCTACTGCGTGGACCCCGGACGGGTGTACGTCACCGGCTTCTCGAACGGAGCGATGATGGCGCACCTGCTCGCGTGCGAGGCGTCGGACCTGTTCGCCGCGGCGGCACCTGCGTCCGGCTTTATCGGCGTCCCTTCGTGTGAACCTCCGCGACCGGTTCCTGTCATCCAGACCCATGGGACCGTGGACTACACCGTGCCCTACTGGATGGGCAAGCGCAGCAACGACTACTGGGCCGCCTACAATGCGTGCGGGCAACCCGAAACGGTCTACCAGAAAGGTGCGGCCACCTGTATCGCCTATGCTGACTGCGCCGAGGACGCGACCGTGGAGTTCTGCGAAATCAGGGGGATGGGCCATGCCTGGCCCTCTTCGGACGGCCCCCCCTACTGGCTTGACGCCACGGACACGTTCTGGGATTTCTTCGAACAACACGTTCTCGAGCAGGCGAAGTAGCAGCGGGCGGCGTATCGTCCTCGAGGCGCCGGAGATGGCCGGTGCCCCAGGGGCGAAACGTTTGGCGTTCATGACGCCGCCCTTTCCCGAAAGCCGGCCGTTCCCAGCAGGGATCGCGCCGGCATGCGTGTGCCGGCCGCCGGCGCGTGGAGGTTTGCCATGAGGTACACACGTTCGAGCAAGGAGTTGGTCAGCGGATCGAGGCCGAAGCCGTGCAGGCGTGCGCCGCGCGGAAGCCCATTCCAGTCCCGATGGAGGTGGGAAGCGCTTCTCGCCCTGTCACTGGCCTGGACCGCCTGCGAGTCCGCGGGAGGCCAGGGCAGGACAGTCGCTGCAGTGGAGCGGAACGAGGCAGGCGAGACCCACAGTATCGCAACGTCCCAGGACACGCTCGCCGCCTCCCCCGCCCGGGCCGATGCTTCCGTGCCCGCGATTCTCGACAAGGACGGACGCACCCTGGTGCTGCGAGGGATCAATCTCGGCAAGAAGTATCCGCCCTACGTTCCCGACGTGGATGAGAGCGACTTCGACAAAATAGCGTCGTGGGGGTTCGACACCATCCGGTTCCTGATCCTGTGGGCGGCCATCGAGCCGGAGCCCGGGGTCTACGACGACGACTACCTCGACAGTGTGGTCCCGTACCTCGACATGGCCCAGGAACGGGGTATCCACGTCATCCTGGACATGCACCAGGACGTGTACGGTGAGATGTTCAACCATGACGGTGCGCCGGAGTGGGCGTGCCCGGAGCAGTTCGTCGAGGGGTTCGAGAATCGCCCGGAGTGGTACCTGGACTACTTCACCAGGCAGGTCATGGCGTGCTTCACCATGTTCTGGGAGACCCCTTCCCTGCAGGATCATTTCATCGAAGCGTGGCGCAGCGCTGCCTGGCGGCTCGGCAATCATCCCGCCGTGCTGGGGTTCGACCTGTTCAACGAGCCCTATCCGGGCTTCAACTGGACGGTGCGGTTCGAGCCGGAGCAGCTTCAGCCCTTCTACGAGCGGCTCATACCGGTCCTCCAGGCGGAAGCCCCCGAAGCGTACATCTTTTTCGAGCCATGGGTGTTCAGGGACTATTTCGTCCCCAGCTTCCTCACACCCATGCCGTTCGAGCGCCTGGTCTACTTTCCCCACTACTACAACCCGCCGATGGAACTCGTGTCGACCTACTACGATCACTTCGAGCTGGTACAACGCTGGGTCGACAGCATCACGCGGGAAGCACGGAATCTCGGTGTACCATTCGCCGTGGGGGAGTATGGCGGAGACTCCCGGGGCGATGGCATCACTGCGTTGCTGAACGACTTCAACGACGCCCTCGACGCCGTGCGGACCGGTGGGATGTATTGGGAATACGGAAAAGGCGATGGCGGCTACGTGATTATCAACGCCGATGGGTCCGAGAAAGACGGGATCCTGGATGCGGTCTGCCGGGCCTATCCCCAGCGCGTCGCCGGGAGCCTTTCCTGGTACCAGTTCGACACGGAAACCGGGCGCCTCGATCTCGAGTACGTC
>JAJRTE010000283.1 GCA_024278455.1 Myxococcota bacterium | reverse complement strand
CCCAAAAGGTCGCTCGAGCCATCGAGCCGGAACAGGACCAACAGCCCCACTCGCCACTCCCCACTCGCCGCTCCCCGCTCCCCGCTCGCCGCTCCCCGCTCCCCGCTCGCCGCTCCCCGCTCCCCGCTCGCCGCTCCCCGCTCCGGACGTGGCGCTCACAAAGTACTTCCTTCGTCCGGAGGGGCTGTGCCGCCGGGAACGGTCGGCAGGGAACCGGGAGTATCCTCTGCCGTCGAGGCTGCCACCTTCGAGGGAACCCTCGACGCTGTGCCGGGGCCTGGCGATGGCATCCGCCGGTCCGGGGGGTGCGCGCGCAGCTCCTCGAGGCGCGGTGTCGGATGGATCCCAACGATGGAAGTGCCGGGAGCAACCCAGGACGCCCGGCCCGGCTCTTCCCAACCGGTCCATGCCGGCTCCACGCCGCCTTCGATCGAAGTCACCCCGGGGATGCCGGGTGCGCCGATCGAGCGGCGGGGCGATGGCGACGTACCTGGATCGGCCGCCTGGTCCCGCAGGGACAGCAGGTAGACGCCCGACATGAGCAGCGCGATGCAAACGGCCGCGATGATGCCGGCGTAGTTCTTGCTCGAGGCAGGATCCTGGCGATCCAGCGGGGGCGACGGTCTGCCGAAGCGACGGATGGGACTCGCGGGATCGCGTGCCGAGTCCGGCCGTTCGCCTGGTGTGCCCTGCATGAACACCTGGGACCACGCGGACCCAACGCTCGATCCACTCTCCTGCCCAGGAGGTGCCTTCGGTCGTGTGGCCCGAACCTGGGAAGGTGGTGCCGCGGGCGGGCCGATGGCGCCGGGGATGACGGGCCAGGCGCTTTGTCGAGGCGGCGTGGTGGCTTGGAGCGGCGGGTCGAGTCGGTGCCTTGGTGCGTCGCGGCCGGCATCCTCGGCGGACACGGGCGATCTTCCCGGGCGCGACGGCGTATCCAAGTCGTCCGCCACGGGAGACCTGGGGGACGAAACCGGCGGTCTCGGGGCGATCGTGACGATACGTGTGCCCGCGCTGGTATGTCTGCCTCGTGCTGCCGGAAAGTCTTCCTCGAGGGCCTTCTCGAGGATGTGCACGAACTCGAGGCAGGTCCCGGGACGCTTGGCAGGGTCTGGCGCCATGGAGGCGTTGACGAGGCCCTGGACCGCCACGGGAATATCCCGGCCTGCGAACGTGTGGGTGTCTACGCCTGGAGCCGCTCCGTGGCGTTCCCGCCTGGGGGGCTGCGGAGGGGCGACGCCGGTGATGAGGCGGTAGAGGAGACCGCCGAGATAGTAGATATCGGTCCGAACATCTCCGGGCAGCCCAGCGCGCTGTTCGGGCGGCTGCAAGGACGTATCCCGCCGGGCGACCTCCCGCCCGACGGGCGGGTAGCGCAGATGGACGATTCCGAAGTCGGACACGCGATAACGGCCGGCATCGAAGATGAGGTTGGCAGGCTTCAGGTTGCCGTGAAACACCCCCTGCTGGTGGACTCGAGCCAACGTTCGAGCCACTTCCAGGGCGACCCTGACAGCGGAGGCGGGGGTCGGGTATCGGGAACGCAGCAGATTCGAAGCCAGGCTGGGGCCGTCGCAAAGGGCCATGGAAATGTACGGGGTACCTTCGGCGTCGCCGACCTCATGGACCAGGACCACACCAGGATCATCGAGCATCGAGACCGTGTTGATGTCCCGGCGGCAGCGGGCCAGCCGCTCCGAAGCACGGTTGTCGAGCCGGTTGACGTCGATGATTCTCAGGGCGACGAGTCGTGATGCGATGAGGTCCTGGGCCCGGAAGAGCAGCGACTCCGGCCCTTCGTGGAGAGGGTCGAGCAGGAAGAAGTGACCGAACCGCTGGTGGGACAGGTGTTTCATGCAAAAGCCGTCACCCCGCGACAACCCTGGCCGGGCGTCTCGAGGAAATGCGGCGCGAGCGGGGCGTCGAACTGGAATGGGCTTGACCCGCGCCGAGATCGATGGCTACCTGGTCCAGTGTAGTACGGGGCCGGCCCCGGTGACAACCCCTATTGCCAGAAAATGCACATGATCGTCTTCGCGCTGTCTGACCCGCACCTGGCCCATGCCGTGGACAAGCCCATGGACATCTTCAGCTCGAAGTGGTCGGGTCATCCCGAGAAGTTGTTCCATGCCTGGCGCCGCGTGGTCGGCCCGCGTGACCTCGTGCTGCTGCCCGGGGATATCTCCTGGGGAACGAAGATGCGCGAAGCACGGCCGGACCTGGAGGCGCTCGACGCGCTGCCCGGCTTCAAACTCGTGACAAAGGGAAACCACGACTACTGGTGGCCCAGCAAGAAGCGAGACTTCGTGTTGCAGGGCCTCCCGACCCTCCGTTTCGTCCACGGCCGGACGTTCCGGATCGGCCCTGTCGCGGTCGCAGCGACTCGAGGCTGGAAGATCCCCGGCGACGCATGGTTCGAACCGCAGGACCAGAAGATATACACCAAGGAGATCCGGTTCCTCGAGCAGGCCCTCGCCGCGCTGGGCGACGCACCGTTCCGCCTGTGCATGCTCCATTTCCCCCCGTTCAACGACAAGAAGGAGATGGGCGAATTCGTGCCCCTGATCGAGACCCACGGCGTCCAGGACGTGGTGTACGGGCACCTGCACGGGCCGTCGGCCCTTTCCTTCGCCGTGACCGGCACTCACCGCAACGTTCGATACCATTTCACCGCGTGCGACGCCGTGGATTTCACCCCTGTCCCCATTCTCGAGATCGACGGAACGTGGGACTTCGCCGCCGCCGAGGTGGATTTCATCGTGTCCGATTGACCCGGCACCAGGCCGTGCCGGCGCGCAAGGTTGAACCCGCGCTCCAGAGGCGCTATGGTAGAAACCGACGTTTCGGGCTGCGCCCCGGGCGCCAATCCATGCCGGCAGCGTTCTCGCCGGGGCGAGACGGCCGCGGGCGCCAGTCGGGGTACACCCACGTGACGCGACAGGAGGTTCCATGACACTGGAGGGCAGGATAGGCCTGGTGACCGGCAGCACCAAGAACATCGGCAGGGCCATCGCACTCAGGCTGGCTCGAGACGGGGCGGACATGTTCGTCCACCACGCCCCGTTCGAGAAGCCGCCGGAAGATGTCGCCGAGGAAGTCCGTGCGCTCGGCCGCAAGGCGTGGATCATCCGGGGCAACATCGGGTCGCCGGACCAGATCGCAAGCATGTTCGAACAGGTGGAGACCGATGCGGGACGGCTCGACATCCTGGTCAACAGTGCCGCCATGGGCGACGCCAGGTCAGCCCTCGAGATCAACCATCGCCAGTGGGATAGAACCCTCTCCATCAGCGCGCGGTCGGTGCTCCTCTGCTCCCAGCACGCCGCTCGGCTCATGACAGCCGGGTGGGGCCGGATCGTGAACATCTCCAGCCTGGGTTCCAGCCGCTACCTGCCCGACTACGCCGCCATCGGCGCATCCAAGGCCGTCGTCGAGAACCTCACCCGCTCCCTCGCCGTGGAACTCGCGCCGAAAGGCATCCTGGTCAACTGCGTGCGCGGCGGCATCATCAGGACCAGCGCGCTCGACCACCTCGGACCCTCCATGGCCCGCCAGAAGGAAGTCTACATCGACCGCTGTCCGCTGCACCGCCTCGGCGAGCCGGAAGACATGGCTCGAGTGGTCTCGTTGCTCTGTTCCGAAGACGCCGGCTGGATAGTCGGCCAGACCATCGTGGCCGATGGCGGCTACTCCCTCTGGTGACGCGGGACGCCGCGCTCTCGGTGGCAGCCCGAGGTGACCGTGCGGACGATGGGCGGGGCAACCGATCAATCGATTCCCGGCAGACCGGACTCGATACGGGCGGCGTGAGCGAAAGCGCGGACCGCATCGAGCATGTCCTGGCGCCGGCCGTCCCCGGTCCTTTCGTTGTAACTGAAGGACAGTCGAAGCTGGTCGAGGCCGGCCAGCGGGTCACGTTCCTTCGCGTCCTCCGGGTAGAATCCGAACATGGGGATGGTCACGACCCCGTATGTGGCGACCAGCTTCTCCACGAATGCCGCATCGGTGCGGACCTGCCCACCCTTGAACGTGAACACGGTGAAAAACCCGGCACCGGGGCATGTCCAGGAAAACCGGTCGGGGTAGTCGCCAAGCCAGGTCTGCAGACCCTCCAGGAGGATGCGCCGGTTCTCCCCGTAGACCGCGTTCTTGGTCGCCGCCACCGGCCACAGGCTTTCCCGCGGCTCGAGCCTGTCGTCCATCAGGTAGGCCTCGAATCCCAGGAGGGATTCCGGGTTGTGGAACAGCAGGTCCCCGGCAGATTCGATGACCAGGAGGTCCTTGATAGATACCTTCTCGTCCCCGGCCACGACAGCGCCGGCTTCCGTGTACAGGAACCCGACTCGAGGCCCTGGAAGGCCGATCTTGGACGCGGTGAACAGGTGGATCGTGTGGCCCGGATCAAGGGCGACAAAGGGACGGGGCCGTGCCCCCTCGTCCTCGTAGCTGATGTAGGTGTAGGGCGCGTCCTCCGCGATGAGCAAACCCTCCTCGCGCACGATGTCGAGAATCTCCAGCCGGCGGGCCTGGCTGAACGAGATGCCGCCAGGGTTGTGCCCGTCGGGAACGGTGTAGTAGAGCGGCACGAAGTTCCCATCCTCCCTCGCTTTCTTCACCTGCGCCCGGAACAGGCCGGGAATCGGCCCCTCCTCGTCCATGGGGACGCTGTAGAACCTGGCCTTCTGGTACAATGATGCTCGAGACACGAACCCGGTGTAGGTGGGCGCATCAACGATGTAGGCCAGGGGCCCTCCGTATCGCTCGAACAACGAGCAGACCAGCGCAATGCCGCCCGTGGCGCCCATGGTGGGGATGAGACGATCGGGATCCATGGAAAATCCGAAATCGTGGCCATAGACCCGTGCGAACGCCTCCCGCGTCGACCGCGGTCCAAGGGTGTCTCCGTAGTTGTAGAGTTCCCTCATCAGCTCGCGGCGGGCACGATCGGGTGATTCCGGATCCCTCACCCGGGCCAGGTGGCTGAAGTAGGCCTCCTTCTGGGCGATATACCGCTCCGGACTAGAGACCTCCGGGTGGGGATAGCCCGCGCCGAGGTGGTGCAGTGTGAGTCCGCGCTGTTCGGCCATGGCGCGAAGCCGGGGAAAATCGGCCGCCATCTTGCGCGTGACCGACATCGGCCGGGTGCGCAGGATCTCGGCTTGAATCGGACGGGTTCGACGATCGTTCACATCGGCCTCCTCTCCGATGGCAGGACCCATTCGACCAGGGCGTGCCTTCCGCACCACGGAACGGCTCGAGGTTCCTGCCCATGGGACGCCAGCCATTCTAGCACGCAAACGCGGGAGTCTCAAACCGGCTCTTCGGGGAGCCATCCGCGCTGCAGGGGGGGGGGCGGACCGCTACCTGCGCCCCGTGCCGTAGGGGCGACCGGCCGCCCCCCACGGATAGGCTGGCCACGCAGGGTAGGGGAGACCAGCCGCTCGCCCCTTCGACGGGGGACGGTGGCCGGGGGCCATCTTGACAAGGTACCACGCGGTGCTTATTCAAGACTCTCGCAGTGCGCGCTGACGCCGCGGCCGTACAGGCTTCGGCAGCGGTCGTCGCGAGGTAACCCTTCTCGAGGGCGCTCATGCAACGTATCACACTTGTCCTGCTCGTTCTGCTGGCAGTCGGTCTGGGGGCGTTCGTCTACTTCTACGAGATCCGCGGGGAACCTCGGCGGGAGGCGGAGAAGGACGCACAGAATAAATTGTTCGACATCGACAACGAAGCTGTCGACCATATCGAACTGGTCAACACGCATGGGGCGCTCGATTTCGAGAAGCAGGGAACAGACTGGTTCCTGACCGGGGAGAAACGGGTGCGGGCGGATGCCACGTCGGTGGACGAGGTGATCTTCACGCTCAACGGGCTTCGGATCCGTGAGGCTCTCGGCGTGCAGGAGGACCTTTCCGTCTACGGCCTCGAGACGCCCCGCATCACGGTGGTGGTCTCTGCCGGGGAGAATGAGGAGCGGCTCGAGGTGGGAGACGACACGCCGTTCGGGGGGATGACCTATGTGCGTACCGGCCGCAAGCCCGGCGTGTACCTCGTTTCGTACCCCCTCGAGAGCAAGCTGGACCGCGGTTTCGACGACTGGCGGGACAAGCAGATTCTCTCGTTCACGCCCTCCAAGGTGACGCGCATCGCCATCGAGGCTGCCGGAGGGACGTTGCAGGAAGTGTTTCGTGACGGCGCATCCTGGAAGCTGGCGTCATCACCGCACCAGCGGCTGGACGCAGCCCATTTCCAGGGCCTGCTCTATGACCTCGATGGTCTGACCGCGGTGGCGTTCACGGGATCGACCGATCTCGAGCAGTACGGGTTGGAGCCGCCGCGTTGGACGGTCACGATCGTGGAGAAGGGAGACGAAGGGGAAGTGTCGCACCGGGTAATGTTTGGCGAGGAGGACGACGAGACGCGGCGCGTGCCCGTGGTGTGTGCACCTGGCGAAGAAGTGCGCCTCGTGCGCATGTCGATAGTGAAACGCCTGGAGAAGCCGATGGACGAACTGCGGGACAAGCGCGTGGTGCCGGTGGAGCGGTTCTTGATCGGCAGGTTGCGTCTCACGTTGGATGGCCAGACCCTGGAGGCGCAAAAGGAGAAGGAATCCTGGTCTCTCGAGGGCTCGCTGGATGGCAAGGTGGGGGTCGATGGGGTGGCCTCCATTCTCGACGACCTGGCGGACCTCGAGGCCGAGGCCCTGATCGACAACGTGCCGGAGGGCGAGTGGGCCCGGTTCGGGCTCGAGACACCTTTCCTGACAGCGGTGATGTCGGAGACGGACCCGGACGGGAACGTCACCGGCACGTTCACGCTGCACCTTGGCGAAGTCGCGCGTGACGAGGGCGATCGTGTCTTCGCCCGCGTCGAGGGCGATCCGACCATCTACCAGGTCAGTCGGCTCGTGGCTGACGACTTGCGTGCGCTGTTGCTCAAGGGGGGGGCGGGCGATCCGGACTCCCGCTGAATCCGAGGGATTTCATGAGCAAGCTTTGCGTCACCGGTTCCGAGGGGGCGATAGGCAGGCCGCTCGTGGCCGAGTTGGAGGCGGCGGGGTTCACCGTGCGGCGGCTCGATGCCGTCCTTCCCGCTGCCCATCCGGGGCACGGGGATGTGCGGAACGCGGCGGATGTGCGGGAGCACATCGAGGGGTGTCGCGGTATCGTTCATCTTGCCGCGGTCTCGAGGGTGGTTTGGGGCGAGCGGGACCCGGATACCTGCTGGGCGGTCAACGTGGCGGGCACGGAGAGGATTATGGAAGCCGCGCAGCGCGCGCCGTTGCGTCCCTGGGTGATCCTGGCCAGCAGCAGGGAGGTCTACGGGCGCCAGGAGCGGCTACCCGTTGTCGAGGAAGCGCCCAAGCGTCCCGCGAACGTCTACGGCCGTTCGAAGCTTGCCGCGGAGCAGGTCGCCCTCGAGGCTCGCTCAGCAGGGCTCCGCGTGGCGGTCTTGAGGTTGTCCAACGTGTACGGGAGCCTTCACGACCATTCCGACCGCGTTGCCCCCGCATTCTGCCGTGCCGCTGCGCAGGGGGGAACCATGACCATCCACGGGCCCGAATCCACCTGCGATTTCACCCATGTCGACGACACGGTCGGTGGAATCGCCGCAGCCGTCATGCGGCTGGAAGCAGGAGGAGACCTGCCCGATCCCATCAACCTGGCGACGGGTGTGGGGACGACGTTGCTCCAGCTTGCGTTGTTGGCCCGGGAGGCTGGAGGAGGCCTGGCCAGGATCGACGCGCGGGCCCCGATCCGGTTCGCAGTGGACCACTTCGCCGGTGATCCCGCCCGCGCAAACGCCACCCTCGATTGGACCGCTCGAGTCGGTGTGGAGGAAGGCGTGAGGCGTCTGGTCGCAGCCTGGCGGGGGCGGATGGACCCATCCTGAGAGACTCGGCAGGAATTCCCACTTGAACCACGTGCCCTGAGCGGGTACCGTTGAGTTTGATTGTCATTGCAGCGCATGCCGCGTCGCGGGTGCATGTTCGGGGTGGTGCCGTAGCCGGCGATCCGGCTGTACGGTAGGTCCTGACGCGGTGCAGGCCGGACGGGTGCGGGTGTCTCGACGTTGCCGAACGGGTTGCGTTCTCGAGCCGGACGGAGCAAGAATGGGAAAGGACGCATCGGTGCCGGGATGAGGGGGCGGCCGCGCGCGAACGCAGTTGTACGCAACCACGGGTGGTGGAACATGGCGAAATCCAGGGAGACGGTTGGGCAGGGGTGGGGTATCTGGGCGCTGGCTTTCGGATACTTCGCCTGCTACGTCCCCTACAGTGCACTCACCAAGGCCCTTTCCCGCGGCGTCTACCCCGGGATGGAACGCCCACTTGCCGGATTCGAACTCCTGCCGTTCAGCCTGATGGCCTCCATGGTGGGGATGTTCGCCTTCATCACGCTGAAAGGCTGGTGGAAGCACGCCCACCACACCCGTGTGCTTCATCTGGACGTGCCGCATCCGACGCGCTGGACGTTTCTGTCCGGACTCTGCACTGCCGGTATAGTGGCCACGACGACCATGGCGTACACGTTCGGGGGCGTGAGCATCGTCTTCGTCATGTTGCTCATGCGCGGAGGTGTTCTCATCATCGCGCCCATCGTGGACGCCATATCGAAGCGCAAGGTCCGCTGGTTCTCTTGGTCCGGTCTTGTGCTCAGCCTGGCCGCCCTGCTGGTGGCGTTTCTCGAGGGTGCCGGCTATGCCATCACGCTCGTGTGTGTGCTGGACATCACCATCTACCTGGCATCCTACTTCGTTCGACTGCGCTTCATGAGCCGCTTTGCCAAGTCGGTCAAGGAGAACGCCAATCTCCGCTACTTCGTGGAGGAGCAGATGGTGGCCACACCGGTGGCGATGGCGATCGTCGCTGCCGTGGCTCTCCTCGGTGACGGGGACATTTCGCGGCTTCTGGCTCGAGGCTTTGTGGAACTACCGGCTTCCCCCGTTTTCGGTCTCGTGCTCATCATCGGGCTCCTCTCCCAGGGCACCGGCATATTCGGGGGCCTGATCCTCTTGGACAACCGGGAGAACACCTATTGTGTGCCGGTCAACCGGTGCTCGAGCATTCTCGCGGGAGTCATCGCCTCCTACTCGCTCACCCTCTTTCTTGGCCAGCGCACGCCTCGCACTGGAGAGATGGTGGGGGCCGGGTTGATCATCGCCGCCATTCTCTTCCTGACCATTCCCTCCATGCTGGAAAAGCATGGAAAACCCAGTCCGTCACCGGGATAGGCACGTTGCGCGTAGCGGCGTCTCGGGGTTCCGGCTCCATGCGCGGGCAACGAGACGGCCAGCGAGCGGCGAGCGGCTCTCGTGGACCTTGGGGGGAGGAGGACGTCATGGACGTACGATACGCGATCAAGGACAAGATGTTCAAGGCCACCATGCCGGTCATGTTGCCGGCGGTTGGCGTTCCGTTGAGCCTGGCGGCGGGGATGACGCTCCATGCCGTCGCGAACGTTCGCAGGGGATTCCACTGGAACCATCATGCCAGACCATCGCCCACCCAGGTTCCCCCCGATGCAGGGGGCGAGGTTCGCACCCTGGACGAGGCCATCTCCCGGCTCCCTCTGGACGCCTATCACCCGCTACCCCTCGATGGGTACGATTCGACCACCATTCGGGGCCTCGTGGACATCGCGCCCATGTATTTCGACACGGGCACGCTGCTGCGGGGGCGGCTCTACCGGTACCCTCGCCACTTCCACGAGACATTGATTCCGGTGCTCGAGGGCACGCCCATATCCGGCATCATGGGATTGCACCACGCGAAGCTACCCCGTCCGGGGCTTGTGATCATTCACGGCCTGATGAACAGCAAGCGGCAGGACCAGGTGAGGCCGTTGACGATAAAGGCATTCTACGACTGGGGATTCAACGTCTGTGCCATCGATCTGAGGGGGTTCGGCCGGTCGGCGGAATCGGTGTCCGTTCCCAGCGCCGCCGGTGGCATCGAAGCAGGGGATGTCATGGACGTGGTGCGGTACCTGAGGCGGTTCCCGCATTTTACCTCGATCGGTCTCCTGGGGTTCAGCCTGGGAGGCGGAACGGTCATCAAGGTGGCCGCGGCGCGAGAGGCCCCGGGCCTCATCGACGGCGGCGTGATGGCCATCAGCCCCCCCATCAACTTCGAGGCCGCGCTGAACCGCTTCGAGGACCCGCCGGAGGACCATCAGCACCTGATGACCTATCACTACTTCCGCTTCCTGATCCAGCGTATGCTGACCCATGCCGAAATCATGCGCTGGGCGCGCAAGAAGCTCAAGGCCGAGGGCGGGGATCCCAATATCGACGGATTCCGTTCGTATCTCCGCAACCTGGTGGCCTGGGGCTACCTGGGACACGGATTCGACTCGTCCTCGGACCCGGACACCCTCCTGGAGAAGCTCTTGAAGTTGACCTCCCCGAAACGGGACCTGGCCAGGGTCAAGGTGCCGACCTTCGTGCTCCAAGCGCTCGACGACCCCATCACCCCGATTTCCGCCGAAGAGGTGGAGGAACTGCGCCGCCTGAGCCGGGAATCTCCGCTCCTCCGCTGCCATTTCACCGAACGCGGCGGGCACACCGCCTTCCAGGTGCTCGACAGGGCGTGGTACTACGAGGTCATTCGAAAGTACTTCACCTACTGGGGGGACTGGGTAACCGAAAAGCGCCACCCGTTCGCCTGATGTCCCCATGCGCCGCCGGCGGGTCAAGGAACCGGGCGGGTCGAGCTACTCGCGCAGGTGGTCCGCCATCCATCGGGCCGACGCATGCTCCGACTTCTCCGCTTCGCCGACCACGTAGGCCTCCAGGCGACCGCCCACGAGAGGAACGCGCGCTCGAGCCTCTCCCCGTATCCGCCGCACACACCCTTCCCCCTTCGCCTCGAATGTGCACCTCCCGGAAAACTCGAGCCGCTCGGTGAGATCGAACACGACCTTCCAGGCATAGGAGCGCCGGTCGGACGCCCAACTCTGGTACTCCCGGTAACCCGCGTTGTTCCCGAACGCCTTGCGTATGAACCCGGGAAGCGCCACTGGAGGTTGGATGGCCAGGACACGCTCGAGACCCCCGCCGCTCTCCGCGCGCTCCTCGTTCCATTTCTCGTAGCCCAATTCCCGGTACATCGCTTCCTGCCGCGCGGTGTCCAGCACCAGGGCCACGACCTCTTCCGGCGAGGCTGGGAAGGTGTCCTCGATGTCAAACAGCTTGGCCATGTTCCACCATCCTGAACGCTTCAGTCCTTGCCCACGAGATAGATGAGGTGCTCGTTGGATTCCCGAAGGCGGTTGGAAAGCTCCCCGATCAAGGCCTCGTAGATGGTCTTCGCCAGCGCGGCATCCTTGTCCATCAGGGCACGTAGATCTTCGCCACGCAGCTCGAGCAGGACGGTCTCCTTGATGGTCGTCACGGCCGCGGATCGAGGGGCGGAATCGAACAGGGAGAGTTCGCCGAAATGGTCGCCTTCATGCAACGTCGTGATCACTTCCTTGCCGCCGTAGAAGTCCTGCTTGTACACCTTGACCGCCCCCTCGAGGATCAACCACATGGAATCTCCGACCGTGTTCTCCTCGATGATGGTCCTCCCCGGGGGAAGCCGCGTCTCCCGGCAGGCACCGGCGATCATGCGCAGCGCCTCGAGGTCGAGGTCACGAAACAGCACGACATCCTGAAGTCTGTCCAACCTGGCGGTGTCCATCGGCGCTCCTTCCCCGTTTCGGCCATCAAGGAAAGCCCTGGCAACTTGTTTCGATGATACCGGTACTGCCCGCCGCTGTCAACGACTCACGCGAGGTTTGTCGCACCGCGGGGGGATGACCCACGCTGCGCGTCTCTCGTTGACAATCCGCCACCCGTCAGGTATCTAGACTTGCCGGGTCTTGTTCAACCTTCTTCCTTTCTCGAGGCGCATTCTATGCCATTGTCCAGTGACCTCGGAATCCTCCTGCTGCTCGGCTTGACCGTGGCCGCGGCAGTGGCTGCAGTCTACTACTATACCCTGCACGCCAAGCTCGGAGAGCGCGTCAGAACGCTCGAGAAAACCCTGGACGACCATGATACAGAGCGGGCCAGGGTCGAGCAGGAAGCTGCCGAACTCGGCCGGCGGGTGCGGGAACTCGAGGCCGCCGCTGCCAGGACCAGCATCGTAGCCGAGAAGGTCGAGACTGTCGCCAGGGCGCCCTCCGGCCCTGTTGAGGGGCGCAAACCCGTGGCGAAGACAACGGCACCACCGAAGGTCAGGATCCTGCAATCCCGACTCGACGACCTGAGAAACCAGCTCGAGGCGACCAAGTCCACCTTGAAGAGGCGGGACGACGACGTGAAGACGTTGAAAGCCCAGATCGAGAAGCTCCACATCGAGTTGGCCGCCGCGCGCAGCCCGTCCCCCCGGGCAGCGGAGGCAGCGGCAGGGGTCAGGAGCCGGAAGGATCGACAGGAGCCGGTGGAGGTGCACGCTGCCGTGGAACCTGAGCCGGCGCCCGCCGGTGCAGAGGATGTCGCCAGGGCCGTGGCCGAGGCGAACGCTCGAGCAGGGGAGGCGGAGGCCAGGATGCGCGAGGCACAGGGACGTGCCAACATGGCCGAACTGGAGCGCAAGAAGGCGGAGGAGCGCATCGCCAGGCTCGACCGGCGTGGCCACGAGCTGCTCAACAGGATGGTGGAGGCAGAAAAGGCCCAGCAGCGGTTGCAGCGGAGATTCCAGGGCCTGGACAGGGCCTATCGCGGCCTGAAAGGCAAGTACGACCTTGCACGGGACACCTTGTGGACCTTCCAGAAGAAGTACGGCGAAACCCTCCCCACCGAACTCGAGGGCGCCTTCCAGAAGGACCTCGCCAACTACGTGGAACTCGAGGAAGAAACGCCGTTGGACCGGCCGAAGAGGGATGGATCGCAGCGTCGTGGCCGAAAGACGAGACGGGGCGGGAAACGTGGTGCCAGGGCCGAACATGCCACGGGGGGGCGGAACGGGGAGCAGTCTGCCGAGACGCCTCCCGGCGACACCGGCCCGGACGAAGCGCTCTCCGGAGAGGCGGCCACCGGCGAAGCTGCAGCAGTGGGCGAGGCTGGGCCGGAAACGCAAGCCGGCGAACCGGGGTCCGGGGAAGACGCCTGAATGGACCCGTTGCCCACCGAAACGTGCCTCAACTTCTGACCTACGCTTCCCCCGGCGAACACCCTCGCGTGCATAGCCCCCGGGCGGTTCGGGGCGCGTCCGGGCGATTGTCCCTTGCCCCTGTCGTGCAACAGTGGTAGCCTGCATCCATCAACGGAGGACGCCCCCATGACCGCGCCGTTTCTTCTCCCCGTGCGCAAGGTTACGGTCTACCCATCCATGGCTCGAGTCGTTCGGGAGGGCACGATCCCCATCGACGACATGGGGAGCAAGGTGGAAGTGGGACAACTGCCGCTGGCACTCCTCGAGAACTCCCTTCAAGTGCTCGTGGGCGACGCCGCCTTCGAAGTGGCCGAGTCGACCCTCGACTGGCACCTCGAGCTGCCCCCTGAAGGCCACAAGACCGTCCTCGAAGCGGAACTCGAGAAGATCCAGGCCGAAGTCATGGCGCTCAACGACAAGGCCAATCGCATCAAGGAGCGCATCGACTACTGGCAGAGCCTCGAGCCGGCCCTGTTCGATGCCAAGCGCCTCCCGTTTTCGGGCGAGGACGGCCGGATCGACCTGCTCGCTTCCTTGGAACCATCGGAACGCACTATCCGTTGCGTATCGGAATGGATGGCTCGAGACCAGGCGGATCTGCGTGAAGTGGATGAGGCTCTGCGACAGGCCAAGGAACGCCTCGAGGCCGCTGGGGACGCCGTGCGCCGTGCGAGTACGTCACGCTCCACCGGTCCGGTCTGGCGCAAGCTCGTCCTCCGCTTGACACCTCGCCAGGAGCAGCACCCGGGCGCGAGGAGAGCCGGCCGGCGGACCGTGAAGGTCACCCTGGCCTATCTCGTCCCCGGTGCCACCTGGTGCCCGGCCTATGAAGTCCGGTTCCTCGAGGAAACGGGAGAAGCGGAGTTGGCTGTTCGGGCCGTGGTGGCCCAGCGGACCGGGGAGGATTGGCATCGTGCGGCCCTCGCCCTCTCCACGGCGGACGGCACCTGGACGACCGCGCTTCCCCGTCTCCCCTCGTTGCGGATCGGTCGCGCACAGCGCTCGATGCCACGGACCGGATGGCGCCCGCCGCCCGAGGGACTGGAATCGCTCTTCGCCGGGTACGATCTCGAGAATCCGGACAGGTCCGGGACCGGGACGCCGAGCGTGTCCGCGGACGCCGGAGCCGCCCGCGAGACGGCGGGGTTCGCCCTGGGACAGGCCGTGGAGGAGACGTGGCCCGACGCCGAACCGGTAGACGAGATCTTCGGCGGGATGGCCGAGGAGGTGGCGGACGAGACGGGAGTGGAAGGACCGCCCGCGGCCCCTGAGACGCCTGAAGGACCGCCCCCCATGGCCCTTGCCGCTCCACCGGTCACGGCTGCTGGTGTCGTCCCCGCCGGGCGGTTGCGCCAGGCCGAGGGGCGGCGCCTGGTCCAGGAGGCTGCCAGGCGCAAGGCGCGCGGACATGCCATCATGGTCGACGGGGGGGACGATGGACCGCTGGCGATCACCGCGGGGCCACCCCCCGGGGCGGCCCTTCCCCCGGCCCTCGAGGTGGACGACGAGTGGTTGCGCTACGATTCGCTCAGGCTTGCCGGGCCGGATGAGCCTGGACGGGGCAAGCTGAGAACCCGGCCCTTGCTCGAGGTGTTGGGAGAGTCGGCCGGCACCGCCCGGATCGCTCCACGGATCGCCTCCTTGGTGGCGCAACAGGATCGCGCCGCCAGGGCGGTGGCTGGGTTGCCGCTGCCGCCGCTTGCCCGGCCGGTCACCGAAACACGCGGACGGTTCGACTATCTCTACCGGTCCGAATGCGAGATCGACCTGCCGTCGGACGGCAGGTTTCACACATTGACGTTGATGCGCGGGCGGGCCGCCGCGCGGGTCGCCTACCGAACGGTCCCTGCGGTGGAGCCCGCCATCTACCGCGAGTTGATACTGGACAATCCCATCGATGCCCCGCTCCTGGCAGGGCCGGCCGACCTGTACGTGGGGAACGACCTGGTGTCCACCTCGTCCCTCGAGACCGTCGCCGAGGGCGGAGCCATCCGGCTGGGATTAGGGGTGGAAGACCGGATCGAGGTGGCCCGCAACGTCCATTACGTGGAGTCCGCCGCGAGTTTGCTTGGCAAACAGTCGCTCCAGCATGATGTCGAGTTGGCGTTCACGAGTCAGTTGGACGAGCCGGTCACGATCGATGTCATCGAGCGGGTGCCGGTGACCGACTCGCCGGATCTGGAAATCGAGGAGCACTACCGGGATATGGAGCCGGTCGAATATGATCAGGTGGACCGGGGCCGCCCCATCCGCGGAGGTCGCCTGTTCAGGGTCCGCGTGGAACCTCGAGGCACGACCAAGGTTTCCTACCGGTATCGCGTGATCATGCCGGCCAAGTATGAGCTGGTAGGTGGGAATCGGCGCGACTGACCAGCCGCGCCGGTGCTCGCGACCCAGGCTGGGGGCCTCGAGGCACTGCTGGCCGCGGCAGAGAACGGTGCCTGCCCCGCGGGAGCGTCGGCGGGCGGCTGAAACCTTCTGCAGGATGGCGACATGACGACCGAGAACGGCCCAGGAGACAGCGTGACTGCCGAAACCCCTACACCGGACGCAACCGGGGGCCTCGAGGAGGGCACGATCGAGATGGTTGCTCCTGTGCGTGAGGTCACGGTGTTCGAGGACCGTGCCCTGGTTGTCCGCCGGGGCACCGTGGCGCTCGGCGCGGGCACCTGGACGGTGGTGGTATCGCGGTCCACGCCCGTCGTGCACGATCGCAGCCTTCGCCTCATGTCTCCGTCTCCGGCTCTCAAGGCAGGGGATTGCTGGGTGCGCCGGTACGTGGATCAACAGCTCGACCCGGAGCGTTTCGTGCGCCTCGAGCAGGAACTCCTGTCGCTTCGTCTTCGCCAGCGCACCCTCGAGGACCGGGGGGAGCGCCTGCGGGAGGAGGTTCGACTGAGGAAGCGCACCTTGGCGGACCTGAAGGCCCGGTGGGAGGCCGCGGTGCCTCGAGGCGTCGATCCGCACCCTATCGGCGAGGCGGTGACCGCGCAATTCGAGGAGTTGGAGCGGCTGGGAGAAGAGATCCACCACGTCGCTATCGAGCAGAAGGCGCTCGAGCCCCGGATCAAGGAGGTCACGGAACGGATGGTGCTCGCCCGGCGACCGACCGGAGACTTTGCGGCAGACCTTGCCGGGAGAGTGGAAGCGGAGGAGGCGGGAACGTTTGAGCTGGCCTGGACCTACGTGGTCCCTTGCGCGCTGTGGCGTCCGGAACACCGCGCGCATCTCGAGCCGGCTGGAGACGGATACCGGCTCGAGTGGAACACGATGGCGGTGGTGTGGCAACGTACCGGGGAGGTCTGGCGAGATGTGAGCCTGTCCTGCTCCACGGCGCGCCCCGGCCGAGCGGCCATACCGCCCCTGGCCGGCGACGATGTGCTGTCCGTGCGGCGCAAGACCATCCAGGAGCGCCGCGAAATCGTGGCGGAGCTGCGGGACGAGGCGATCCAGACCACAGGGGAGGCCGCGCGGGAACGGGCCGGGGAATTGCCGGGCGTCGACGACGGAGGTGAACCTCTCACGTGGACGTTGCCAGGCAGGGTTACCGTCGAGCCGGACGGTCGTCCTCTTCGGATCCCAGCGTTCGAATGGTCCGCCGGCGCCACGGTGACCCGGAGCTGTCTTCCGGAACGCGAAAGCCGTGTCTTCGTCGTGTGCACCGCGCACAACCCCGGTCCCAGGGCGGTGTTGGCCGGGCCGGTCAACCTCGTTCGTGAAGGCGGGTTCATCGGCAGAACCGACATCGGTTTCGTCGCACCCGGCGAAACGCTGCGCCTCTCCTTCGGCACTCGAGACGACATTCGTGTCCACAGGGACAGGCGGGTGAAGCGGGAAGAAAGCAGCTTCGGCGCACGTCAGACCGTCACCGTCACCGTGGATCTCGCCTTCTCCAACCTGTCGGACCAGCCCGTCGATATCGAGGTCACGGAGCGCGTCCCGGTCAGCGAAATCGAGGCAGTGGATGTCAGGCTCGAGTCCGGGGCCCCCGCCCAGCCGGACCGCGACGGCATGGTTTGCTGGACCGAGCGGCTGGCACCTCGAGGGCGGACGACACGAACGATCGCTGCCAGGATCGTCGCCCCGTCTCGAGTCGACCTGCCCCTGTGACAGCGGCACGGGGCGTAGTCGGTGTTCCCAGAATCCGCCCCGTCCATCTGAGCGATACCCAGAAAACGAGGTGACTCATGTCGAATCCAGACGTACCGAATCCAGACACCGGTTTTCGCGGGCGGAGGCCTGCGACCGGCAGTTCCGGATATGGGCTGTTGGCCGCGGCCGCCCTTGCCCTCGCCGTTGCTGCCGGCACGTCTCGAGCGCTTGCCGATCCGCCCTTGCACCCGGTCTCGCGGGGAGCCGACTACCACTGGGTCCACGGCGACGCCTTCGCGCAGCACCTCGATGCGGGAGCTGGGCCGGCCCGGGAATCGGAAGGTAGCCTCTTGTTGCCGCCCGGCCTTCGAGAAGCGGCGGATCCGCCGGCGGTGACCGTGTATGGCTACTGGCCCTGGTGGGGCGACGACCTGTCCACCGTTCCGGTCCAGTACCTGACACACCTGGCCCTTTTCGGCGTGTCGATCGCCTCGGACGGGTCGCTGACGAGCACGAGCAACTGGACAAGCCACGCGGAGCAGGCGGTGGCGCTGGCCCACCCGGCCGGAGTGCGCGTGCACCTGTGCGTGGTGAGCACCGACAGCAGCGTCATCGGATCGGTGCTCGAGTCTCCCGGCCACCGGGCTCGAGCCGCGAGCGAGATCCAGCAGCTCGTGGACAGCTTCGGCGCCGATGGCGTCAACATCGATTTCGAGGGGGTTCCCGCCGCCAACAAGGCAGATTTCGTCACCTTCATACGAGAACTCGAGGTGGTCGTGCCCGAGGTCTACCTGGCCACCCCGGCGGTCGACTGGAGTGGCGCCTATGACTACGACGAACTGGGCCTGGCCAGCGACGGCATGTTCATCATGGGGTACGGCTACCACTGGGCCGGGGGAGACCCCGGACCGGTGGCTCCGCTCTACGGAGGCGACCCCTGGTCCGCCTACAGCCTCGAGTGGACGATCGACGATTACTTCACCTGGGGAGCGTCCCCGGGCAGCGTCGTGCTCGGCCTGCCCCTGTACGGATACCTGTGGCCCACCATCGACAACAGCGTCCCGGGCACCTCGACCGGCAGCGGATCCGCCCTTACCTATACCGGGTCCATTTCGACCGCCGAGCAGTATGGACGGCTGTGGGACGACGTCACCCATACGCCCTACGCCTTTCCCGACACCGCTTCCCAACTCTGGTACGACGACCTGGAGAGCCTGGAGGACAAGATTGGATGGGCGATCGATCAGGGCATCCAGGGTGTCGGGTTCTGGGCGCTCACCTACGAGAACGGCGACCCGGACTTCTGGGCCATGGTCGACCGACTCACCCACGCGGCCATCCCTTGCGACCAGATCGACGAGGATGGAGACGGCGCGAACCAGTGCACGGATTGCGACGATACCGACCCGTTCGTGAGCCCCTACGAGCCGGAAACCCCAGGCGACGGGGTGGACAACGACTGCGATGGAGCGGTGGATGAGCCCCCGGCGCCGGATTGCGGCGGTGGTCCGAATCCGGGCTCCCCGGCAGGATTCGCGGTGGTCCTGTTCGGAGTGGCGGGATGGACGATCCGCAGGAGACGCTGAACCGGACCACCACACCGGGGTCCCGACAGGGGGGCGCCATCGCCGGCTGATGACGCCCAGGGGCCGGGCCGCACGGCCGCCTTGTCCCGTGGGTGGTCGTTCAATGGCGCCTGTGGCGACTCGACCCGACCTGCCCGCCGCGCCATTCGGATGGCCCCCGCGCCTCGCGGAGCCGGCGGCGCAGTCGCTGCTCCTATCTCAGCGCCCTGAGCAAGGGAACCTGGCGCCTGCGCAGGATGGTATCGACCTTCCAGTGGTGGTCGTCTGTCTCCGGGTAGTCCAGGGTGTAGTGCAGGCCCCGGCTCTCCTTGCGCAACAGCGCGCTGCGAATGATCAAATCGGCCACCAGCGCGATGTTGCGCAGCTCGATCACGTCCGATGTCACCCGGAAGTTCCAGTAGTACTCCTTGATCTCCTCCCGGAGCAGCGCGATGCGTTTCGCGGCCCGCTCGAGGCGCTTGGTGGTGCGCACGATACCCACGTAGTTCCACATCAGCCGGCGTACCTCGTCCCAGTTGTGGCTGACCACCACCATCTCGTCGCTGTCGGGCGCGTTCAGATCGTTCCAGGGAGGAATGTGCGGCAGTGCCCCCTGTGGGGGCGGGTGTTTGCAGATGTGCTCGAACGCGCGATGCGAGAAGACGAGCGCCTCGAGCAGGGAATTGCTCGCGAGCCGGTTGGCGCCGTGAAGACCGGTGCAAGCGACCTCGCCGCTCGCGTAGAGACTGAGAATGGACGTCTGGCCGTCGATGTCCGTCTGGACACCTCCGCAAGCATAGTGCGCCGCAGGAACCACCGGGATCATCTGCCTGGTCATGTCGATGCCTAACGCCAGGCACCTGTCGTGGATGTGCGGAAAACGGCCCTTCACAAACCCGGGATCCTTGTGCGTGATATCCAGGTAGACGCATTCGTCCCCGCTCGCCTTGAGTTCGTGGTCGATGGCTCGAGCCACGATGTCTCGAGGCGCCAGGCTCTCCATTTCGTGGTAGTGCTCCATGAAGGTGGTCCCGTCCTTGCGCTTCAGGACGGCCCCTTCGCCCCGGACGGCCTCCGAAATCAGGAAATTCCGCGCTTCCGGATGATACAGGCAGGTCGGATGAAACTGGATGAACTCCATGTTGGCCACGCGCGCACCCGCTCGATACGCCATCGCCATCCCGTCGCCGGTCGCGATCTCGGGGTTGGACGTGTACAGGTACACCTTGCCGAGACCGCCCGTGGCCAGGAGAACCACCGGCGCACGGAACGTGTGGACCTCCTGGGTCCGCCTGTCCAGTACGTATGCCCCCACGACCCTGCCAGGGCCGGGCAGGCCGAGCCGCTCCGTCGTCACCAGGTCGATCGTGCAATGATACTCGTAGAAGGTGATGCCTTCGAGGCTTCTGGCCTTGGCAACCAGCGCCCGGACTACCTCCGCGCCCGTGAGATCCTTGGCGTGCAGGATACGACGTTCGGTGTGGCCTCCCTCCCTGCCAAGATCGTATTCGCCGGCTCGTCCCTCCTGCTCCCTGCGCGAGAACGCCACTCCATAGTCGATCAGCTCGCGGATACGCTCCGGCGCGCTGCGAACCGTGGTCTCCACCGCGTCAGCGTGGCAGAGCCCCGCGCCCGCCTGGTGCGTGTCGCGGATGTGCGCCTCGAAACTGTCGTGCACCTTGTCCCATACCGCGGCGATGCCGCCCTGGGCATAGTTGGTGTTGGATTCGAGCAGCTCGCGCTTGGCCAGAACGGCCACGGAACCGAATCCTTGCACCTTGATCGCGAACGACAGCCCGGCGATCCCGCCGCCAATGACCAGAAAGTCGGTCGTAATCTCCATGTCCTGACACCTCGCTCATCGTGCTTCAAGGCAGCCCTGCCAGGCTGCCCCGCGGGAGGTGTCGGGTCGACGCTCCTGCGTCTCCCCTCGAGTCCCTCCCCTACCGCACGGCATGCCGGAAAGGGTAACGTCACAGCATAGGTGCCGGTGGTCCCGGAAGCAAGTGACATCCGTCCACGCGGCGGTGGTGCGCATCGTCTTGACAAGAAGATTGGCCGGTATATTATTGTCTTGATTTGTTCAGGGGCGGCGGATCGTCAGATGGTCTTGCGGTCCGGTGTAATGTTGTGGATGAATCGATGGAGGTGTGTTGATGTTTGACGGAAAACTGGTGAAGACGTTGGGTGCTGTCGTGATCGGTGGCGCCATGCTCACGGGATGTCCCACGGGAGACGATGATGATGCCACCATCACGGATGAGTCCCCCACGCCGGTAGCGGAAGCCACACCGGAGTACCTGGACTTCGATACCACCCAGACCTACGTGGAGTGCACCACCGGCACCAACGAGTGGTATTATGAACTCGAGACCACCGGCTGGGCCATGGACTACCCCTACGTGATCGTGTACGACGACTACGACGTGGAGTGGTATGATCACGATCCCTACAACTCCAGTCTGTGGATCGAGGAGATCTCGCTGGACAACTTGATCGAAGAAGGGGGAGACTCGACCAACGCGGGCTACTACCAGGTCTGGATCCAGGATGGTTTGACCTACGTCGAGAGTTGGGAACAGTACATCGAGGACGTGAACACCATCTTCCAGTGCGACAACATCGACGGCCTTACCTTCGTGTTCTACGCCTCCGACTACTGGGATGGCTACGAGATCTGCACGGCCATCGGCAAGTATCCCGAGAAGTTCGGCCCCGACTGCCTCTACTGAGCCCGGATTGACCCACCCACCGCATCCTGCCATCAAGCTGTTTTCCCGCTTCCCCGTATCGTGTCACCTGCCGCGTTCACGGTGCCGGTCCGCTGTTATCCGGTTGACACACGGGAACGCGCGGTGCAGGTTGGACGCAAGACCATCGTCGCGGCCGTGAAGTACCGGTCCGGCGCCGGAGTGCTGTCGCGGCGCCGGCTCGAGCAGGGAGGGTGTCATGAGGCGGAAGAGGGTCACGCGGGCGAGAAGTTGGGGCTGGCTGCTCCTGTTCGTCGCTCTTGGACCGTCCGGCGCGGGGCGGGCGTTCGCCGATGTGTTGCCTCCAGCCGTCGCCGGGGACATGCCTGCTGCTCCGACCGGGGACCGGTCCGCTGGCACGAAGCCCGAAGAGCCCGCCGAAGGGAGCCGCGGGCGGCACCGCTTGACCATCCTGCACACCAACGACGTCCACGCCTCGTTCAGACCCGTTCAGGCATCGTGGCGTGCGGATACCGCGCTCATCGGCGGTTTCGAGATGCTCGATGTCGTGGTCCGGCGCGTGCGCGAGGAGGTGCCCGCGACCCTGCTTCTCGACGCGGGCGACATGATGACAGGGAACCCCATCAGCCGCATTCCGGACGACGGTGTGCCCGGCTGGGGACTGTTCTCGTTGATGAACATCGTGCACTATGACGCCTGGGCGATCGGCAACCACGACTTCGACCAGGGCCAGGCCAACCTGCACGGTATCCTGTCCCGGCTCGAGTTTCCGTCGCTTTCCGCGAACCTCGTCCTGGCCGCGGACTCCCCGATAGCGCACGACCTGAAGCCCTACGTCATCGAGACCGTTGGGGCGTTGCGGGTGGGTATCATCGGGTTGATGACGCCGGACTTGAAGCGGGTGTCTGCGGCCGGGGTGGTTGCCGGCGTGGAGGTGGCGGCCCCGGTTCCCCGCTTGCGCGAACTGGTTTCGAAGATCGATCCGCAAACCGATGTCATCATCGTGTTGTCACACATGGGGGACGACCTGGATCGAGCTGTGGCCGCGCAGGTGGAAGGGGTGGATGTCATCGTGGGTGGCCATACGCATCGGCGCCTGTATCCGCCCGTTCGCGTCGGCGACACCCTCATCGTGCAGACCGGGGCGAAGCTCCAGTATCTCGGGCGGCTCGACCTGGTGATCGCACAGGACCGGGTGGTCGACTACGAGGGCACGCTGATTCCCTTGTGGGTCCGGACGGACGTGCGCGTGTCCCGTGATGTGCGGGAAGGCGTCGCGCACGCGCGCAGGTTGGTGGAGGCAGAGTTCGGGGTTCGCCTGGGATACCTCGAGGTGCCTTGGACCCGGAACTACTACGGCGAGAGCAACGTGGGGGACTGGATTACGGACGCATTGCGCCGGCGTGCGGGCACGGACGTGGCGTTCCTGAACAGCGGCGGGATCCGGAGCAACCTGCCTCCCGGCCCGGTCAGCAAGGGCGACCTGATGACGGTCCTGCCGTTCGACAACCAGCTTTGCACCTTCGAGGTGACCGGCGCGGCGCTCGAGCGTATCGTGGAGGCGAACGCGCGGGCTGCGGTGGAGCAGACCCACGGGATATTGCAGGTTTCCGGACTCCGCTATCGCTTTGCCGTGCAGGACGGCAACGTGCACCTGGTGTCCCTCGAGGTCGGTGGCGCGCCCGTCGATCGCGCCCGGATGTACACCGGCGCCACAAACGAGTACATGCTGTTCTCTCAGCCCGGCAAGTATTTCGCCGGTGCGAAACTGGGCAATCCGACTTGCCTCGGTATCACGATGCTCGACGCCGTCGCCGACACGCTGAAGGCCGAGGAGCGGGTGGATGCTCGAGTCGATGGAAGGATTCTGCAGCGGTGACACGGTTTCGTCCTGCCGCCGGTGGCACCGGGATCGATGGGGGATGACCCCGGCCCACTGGTGGTGGCGTGGTCGTGTCGTGGAGGGGAGGTGGCGAGGAAACGCGCGAGGAAACGCCGGGCCGGGCGGAGTGTTTCGGAGAAGGGGAGTGGGCGCCGTGAGGTTGACCGCGCTCGAGACGCCCATCCAGAAGTCCGGGGAGGACTGGTGGACTGGGCGCGACGTTGGGTTGTCCGGCTTACCCTGGCCCAGTGGCGGGCCATCGACGCCGAGTACCGCCTCGAGAAGCCCGGCACGGACCTGAGAGCCGTGGCCACGATGTTGCTAGTGGCCCTGCTGCTGACAGTGCAGCGCTACTTCGGCGGGCGGCGGTTCTTCCGTGCCCATTTGGCCGAGTTGGTCAAGAGCTGGCCGTTGGCCGACATCTATCCTCACCTCTACTGGTCTCTCGGCTGCGCGATCGTCTATTTCGTCGTGCCGGCCCTGTTCGTCAGGTTG